>JBBIUW010000041.1:0-11504 GCA_037440045.1 Sphingobacteriaceae bacterium | reverse complement strand
AAATAGTAGATGTAGGTGAAACGGTTAGAGCAGGAGTTGCAGGTAAAACTGTAACAGTTAAGTTTTTAGTATTGCTACAAGTGTTAATTAACCCCGAGGCATTTAAACTAATCACATAAGAGCCAGCAGCTGTGTATGTATGAACAGGACTAAACGAAGAGGCAGGGCTTCCGCCTAAGTAAAAGGCTGTTCCACCATCTCCAAATGTCCATAAATATGTGGCAAATGTTCCTTGGTTTGATGTTGTTTGACATAAAAATGAACCGCAATTACATTGATTAATTCCTAAGCCGCCAGTACTACAAGGATAGGTAGAAGTATTGGTAAATGTAACAGCTGTTCCAGCACATACTGTTAATGAAGGGACAACTGAAAAATTTGCAATAGGTGCATCAGTAACAGTAACTGCTTTGGTAACGGTTGCTGTGCCACAAGCGCCGTAGCTAACCACTAACGTAAAATTTAATGTTCCAGCTGTATTTGCAGTAATTGAAATTGTTTGATTGTTTTGTTGACCAGCTGGTACAGCTGCACCAGTCCAAGTATAAGATATGGCACTTGATGATGATAGGGCAAAGGTAGAACCTTTACATACGGTAGATGGGCCTGTAATAACAGGAGTAGCGGGTGCAACGTTAAAAGAAACGGTTGTTGTAGGCATCGCATTACCACAATTATCAATAAAGCTATTTCCATCGGAGCCAGGATGAGCATTTAAAACCCAAGGTCCGCCTCCAGAAAGTAATGGAGTGATAGTGAATTGAACTTGAGCAGAAGAGCTTCCACAATTAACGCCACTTGCGCCAGTAATAGTATAAGGACCTCCTGTTCCAGATATTGACATATCTGATCCGTTAGTAGCAATTGAAGCACAAGTAACTTGCTCGCTTGTATTTAAAGTTAAAACATTACTTCCGCAAGGTGCAGTTACGCTTGTTAAAGTAGGAGGAGTTACATCAAAAATACTGGCAGTACCAGGAGTAAAATTTAATTGATATCCATTAGATGAGGATGAATAATTACTTATAATTAACACGTATGTTTGTCCTACAGCTGTAGCTAATACTGTACTTTGATTTGGACCACTTGCAGGTTCTGATGCATTTGTACCCGAAGATGATAAGCCAGTAACCCCACCTGTAGCAGAGAAATTGCATCGAACAGGGGTTAAAGCTCCGCTACTAATTGCCGAACAGTTGGTTCCAGTAATGTTATATAGGGCGAAATCATAATCCTCTCCCGAAACATTAGGTGTAATATTAAAAGCAATATTACCAGCAGAACTACTGGTAAAAGTGTACCACACTGAGTTTAATTCATTACTACCTAAGCAGGTGTTACTAGGGATTTCTTGAGAAGATCCATTACCAGAATAGGAGGTAGTTGTAGAATATATGTTTTGACAGACAGGTATAGCACTGTTACATTGCTGTTCAGGTCCAGTGGTTAAAACCGTTGGATTTGTTCCTATTCCTAATTTAGCATTTGTAAAGTAAGGTGAGTGCCCTTCTTTAACACGGATTTTTTCGGCAATAGGTAATTCATCGTAAGGTGTTTGTGCTAAAAACGAAAACGATAAACTACAAAAAAATAAGGTTATAAATTTTGTCAATTTCATTGTGTTAATTTGGATTAAGTCCAGCCTTAAAAATAAGAATAATATGGGATTTATAAATGTTAATCTGATTAAGAAAGTCATTTGGGAGTGTAAAACTGTATATTTAGTTAGCGAATTATGATATCATATTACAAAAACACTGAAATATCACTCAAAAGTTCATATTTAAACTAAATGATTATTTTTGGGCAATGAAAATTTAAAACTTTTTAGAGAAAAGTATACTCGTATGATTTTCTGTTAAAATCAAGTGAAAATTAATGAAATTACTCGTGCGCCCTCCCAAAATTTTAAGAAGTCTATATAGAGGCTCGTTATGGCGTATGAGCAAAACAGAACCAATCATTTATTTAACATTTGATGATGGTCCCATACCAGAATTAACGCCTTGGATTTTAGATGTTTTAAAGGAAAAAAATATAATTGCTACCTTTTTTTGTGTGGGTGAAAATATCACGAAACACCCACAGATTTTCGCTAGAATATTAGCAGGAGGGCATCAGGTAGGAAATCATACTTATAATCACACAAAAGGCTGGACGGTAACCAAAAGCTTTTATCTCGAAAATACGAGAAAATGCCAAGAATTAACTAAAACTAACTTGTTTCGCCCGCCTTATGGCAGAATTAAAAAAAGCCAATATAATGGTTTAAAAAACGACTATAAAATGGTGTTTTGGGATGTTTTAACTTATGATTATGATAAATTTACTTCACCTAAAAAATGTTTAGATAATAGTATCAGATATACCAGAAATGGAAGTATTATTGTTTTTCATGACAATATAAAAGCAGAAAATAATTTAAAATATGCGCTCCCAAATTATATAGACCATTTTTTGAAATTAAATTATAAATTTGCAGTTCTATAAATTAATTGAAATGAAATCGGTATACTATATTCTCTTCTTTTTCTCATTTGTTTTTTTTGCATGCAAAACTGGAACACCAGAAAAAACAGAAACTTTTAAAGTTTGGGGTAATTGCGAAAAATGCAAGGCAACTATTGAATCTGCTTGTAATGTTGATGGCGTTAAAGAAAAAGAGTGGAATGTTGAATCAAAATTAATGACTGTTAAATTTGATACTACTAAAATTACATTAAGCGGTATTGAAGAATTAATAGCTAAAGCAGGTTATGATAATGATGGTTATTATGGAGATGATTACGCTTATGGTAAATTAGCAGATTGCTGCCAATATGAGCGTAAACCATTCGAATTAAAATAATTCCTTTTTTATTTTTTTATCAGTAATTTCATGTGGTTGATTCAAACAACAAAACTCTTCGCATGAACTTTTTTAGAATCATAAATTATCTTTTACTTTTTACTTTTTTGTTTTTGATTTCTTGTACTTCTCAAAAAGTAAATCAATCAAGTAGTGACCGACTCTATAAAAAAGAAAACAATGAGTTGGCTGCCCGATATACTATTTATCATCTTAATGACAGTGTTTCTCAGTTGTTCTATGAAATTTCAAATGAATCATTGTTGTATAAAAAAACGGATACTACCACTAGTTTTTACAGTCATGTGAAACTATTTTTAAAAGTAAGTGCAGAAGATAATTTATCAAATACCATTGATACAGCTTCATGTTTTATTATTGATAAACAAACAGATGCTATTGTAAAATATTTAAAAGGGAGTATTTATTTCAAATTACGAAAAGGCTTTAGTTATTATTTAGATATCAATGTTATTGATATTAATAAAAAAACGATTTATTCACATAGTGAGTATTCTAATAAAATGACAGTAGAGTCGCGTCAAAATTTTTTAATAACTAATTCAAGAAATGAAGTTTTATTTTCATCTTATTTTAAACCTAACGAGGTGGTATATGCTCAATCTATTAGAAATCAAGAAAAACTTTACGAAGTAGATTACTTTAAGTCTAATTTCAGATTAGCGCTTCCTCCTTTTTCTACTGAGCCAATGCAGCATTTTTCTTACAAACCCGATTCTGTTTTTAGCTTGTATGCAAAAAATGATTTGTTAGAACTAGCACTTCCTCAAAATGGATTTTTTCACTTAAAAACAAATAATCAAACAAAAGATGGCGTTACTTTTTTTGTTTACGAATCATCATTTCCTAAGATAAAAAATACCGAGCAGATGATTTGGGCTACTAGATATATAATGGCAAAAAAAGAATTTGATAATTGTATGTTAGCTGAAGATAAAAAAGCAGCTATCGATAAATTTTGGGTTGATATAGCAGGAAGTAACGAAAGGGCAAAAGAATTAATCAGAAAATATTACGGTAGAGTACAAGAGGCTAATAAGTTATTTACAAGCTTTCAAGAAGGTTGGAAAACGGATAGAGGAATGATTTATGTAGTCTTTGGAGCTCCTAATAAAGTAACTAAAAGAAAAAATGGAGAAGTTTGGACGTATGGTGAAATTGGAAATCCTAACTCTTTGGTATTTTCGTTTATAAAAGTCATTAATCCATTTACGGATAATGATTATTATTTAGAAAGGAACGAACTTTTTAAAGCACCATGGTATCAGGCTGTTGATATGTGGCGACAAGGGCGAATTTATTTAGATAACTAAATTATTCTACTTTGTCTGTTTCTAAAACTCTTAATTTAACTAGCTCTACAGTTTGTTTTTTACGTTGCAAGATGGTGATTTCGTAACCACCGTATTGTCTTTTTTCATTAACACCTGGGATTCTTCCCCATAAAAAATTAATTAAACCAGATATGGTTTCATATTTAGGGCTTTCGGGCAGAGACATGGGTAATGATTCGTTCACATCTCCAATACTGCTGTGAGCATTCACAATATATTCTGTTTCACTTTTCTTTTCAACGGTTGGTTTTTCTTCGTCATGTTCGTCTTGAATTTCACCAACTAATTCTTCAATAATATCTTCCATGGTTACGATACCTGCTGTTGCTCCAAATTCATTGGTAACAATGGCAATTTGCATGTGCAGTTTTTGAAAGTCGCGTAACAAATCATTGATTTTCATTGTTTCGGGAACAAAGTGTGCAGGACGCATCAAATCTTTAATAGTCTTAAATTTCTTTGAGATAAGTTCTTTAAATAAATCCTTAGCATAGATAACACCAATAATATTATCAATGTCACCTAAGTAGATAGGGTAACGGGAAAATCCTTCTTCAGAAATTTTTTGAACAATACCGTCCTTATCTAAAGATTCAATATCAATGGCGGTTACTCGGTTTTGAGGAACCATGATTTGTTTTACGATTCGGTCATCAAAATCAAATACGTTTTGAATTAATTCATTTTCGCTTGGTTTAATAGCACCACCTTCTTCGCTTTCGGTTAAAATTAATCGTAACTCTTCTTCTGTATGTACATCTTCTTCGCCTACTTTTTTAATTCCTAGCATTCTTAAAAACATGTTTGATGATTGGTTTAATAACCAAATAAATGGAGCAAATACAAAATAAAAAATACGCATTGGCCACGAAATAAAAAGTGTCATTTCGAGTGGGTATTTGATACCAAACATTTTTGGAACTTGTTCTCCAATAGTGATATGAAAGAATGTAATTAAAGTAAAGGCAATTGGAATTGTCACCACATGAGGGTTAACCTCAATATTTAGTTTTAAAAATACATTGCCTACAATCTCGCTCATAACATGCTCACCAAAAGCACCTAAGCCTAAGCTGGCTAATGTAATACCAAGTTGAGTTGCGGATAAGTATGAATCTAATTTTTCAACTAATTGCTGAGCAACCTTTGCTCTTTTACTTCCTTTTTGAGCTAATAAATCAATTTGTGAAGAGCGAACTTTAACTAGAGCAAACTCAGCAGCAACAAAAAAACCGTTTAATAAAACTAATAAAAAAGTAAGAAATAAGTCTGTTAACATATATAAGTAATAACCTTATACAAATATAGCAATAGATTGGAGATTTTAAAACGGAGTAATAAGGATGCTATTTAAGCTTTTTAGCAAATTATTTGCTTTTAAAATAAATAGTTATATATTCGTTATATAAAGCTAGTTTTATGAAAATAACAAGAAGTATATTATTATGTTTTGTTTTTATTATTGGTTCTTTTCGCATAGGAGCCCAAACTGTTACTCCAACATGTGGTAATCATATTATAGAAGCAACAGATAGAGCAAATATTGCTAATTATGATAGTTTGGTGCTTGCATTTAATAAACAAGTAAAAAAATATTTATCCTCAAATAATTTATCGTCAAGTAATCTTGTAACTACTTCTCCTATATACTATATTCCCGTTGTTGTTCATGTAATTAAAACTCAGGGTATGGCTTATGGAACTGCATCAAACATTTCATACGCTCAAATACTATCTCAAATAAACGCATTAAATGTTGCATTTGCAGCTAATCATGCGAATTATCAAAGTCAATATAGTCAAAATACTCAAATTCAATTTTGTTTAGCAAGGAATACTGAGCCTAGCAATTTAGCTTGGTCATTAGACCCGTCTAATAATATCGAGTATGGTGTTATGAGGTATGATTCCCCTTCAAGTTCAGATCCCGCTATTAATGTGAGTTTACCTGTTTCTGGCGTAACTCAACCCTATGTAACTTTAAGTAATAATGCTAGTATTACAAGTTTTAATAAACATAAGTTTTTAAATATTTGGGTTGTAGATAATATTAATTCTGGAGCTACAGCAGGCTTTTATTTATCAGATAATAATTTTAATATTAACTCGAATGAAGGTATTGTTATAGATGCGGAATTTTTTGGAGAAAATACACTTACAGGCAATTCTTTTAATTTATTTCCTAATAAACAAGACGGTAAAACTTTGGTGCATGAAGTAGGACATTATTTTGCCTTACATCATACATTTTACCCTAATACTGGCTTGAGCCCTATTCCAACTGGTAATTGTAGGGGTACTGAAGCTGCTGGTAGTGCATTCGATCCGTGCGATTTAAATGGCGATGGAATTTGTGATATCGCTCCAATGTCAGCAAGCTCAACAGGATGTAATATGTCATTTAGTTCTTGTTTTGAGTTTTATACACCTGCATGCGGTACAAATGATTTATCAAATGATTATATGTCATATGAGGACGACCCTTGTCGTAACACATTTACTAATGATCAAAAATTGAGAATGTGGGCTACCCTGAATATTAATTGGCCAAATTTATGGTCAACAAGTAATTTAATATACACTGGTTTAATAGGTACAGGTGGTTGTGTAAGTAATTCAACTTTAAATTCAGACATTACTGTTTCAGAACCATACGCTTGTGTAGGTAAACCATTTAATCTTTCTACATTAGCTTGTCTCAGTGGTAATTCGGCTATTAATTGGTCATGGGTAATAACAGGTAGTTCATTGCCTTCATATAATAGTACTAATTGTACTTCTGCAAATCCACCCTCAGTAACATACAACACAGCCGGAAATTATATTGTTACCTTAACAGTCACAGACGCTTTAGGAAATAGCCAAACATCATCCATCCAATTATTAGTAGTTGATTGTGTAGTAGACCCCGCAAAAAAATCTCAATCTAATTGGCATTTTGGAGATTATGTTTCTCTAAACTTTAGTACCGGTCTTCCAATACCTAATGATGATACTTTTATGTCACAAACATCTATAACAGCCCCAACAGCATTGTGTACTTCGATTTCTGATAATACAGGTAATGATTTATACTATGGTAATGCTGTAGACGTTTGGAAAGTAAATGCGGGAGTGCATAGTAAAATTAATACGGGTGGTCCTCTGCCTAGTTTTTTTACACCTCATGTTGCAAATAATTTAGGCCAAAATTATAATGATAGTTATTCAAGTAGTATTACTATTCCTGCTCCTGGTTTTTCAAATAGATATTATATATTTAATACACCAAATCCGGCTTTTGGCGCTACAGGAACCATTTTATCAACATTTCAAGTTGGTTATGCGCTTATAGATTTGGCTGGTACAGGTTCTGTTATTAATCAAGGAATATTGCCATTGCCTAGTTGTGCGTTAGGTGATAAAATCTCTGCCGCTATTACAGCAATTCCACATTGCAACGGTAAGGATTATTGGTTAATTCTTTGCAGTCAACAGAGTAAAAAATTTTATGTTTATTTAGTTACAGAAAATGGTATTACAAATAAGGATTTCTCATCTCCAGGACCTGATGTTTATCCATCATGTTCAAGTTCTTTCAATTTTGTATCTATACAATCAATATTTCAATTAAAAGCATCGCCATTAGGAAATAAAATCGCAATGTCTGGCATTGATTTAAGTCTTTATGATTTTAATAATGCTGATGGTACAATTTCAAATGAATTAATAACACCTCATTTTTATGGTGCAAGTAGTTATTATGGTTGTAGTTTCAGTCCAAACGGTCAATATGTTTATGCTACAGCTAGTGGTTATGCTGGAGGAATAGTAATAAATGATTTTATTATTAAATATGATATACTAAACAACAATAATACAGCTATGCTACTCCCTTTCCATACTTCTCCATCAAATATGCAAATTGGGCCTAATAATCATATTTATTTTTCAAACTTTGGGATAAATGACTTTTTAAGTGAAATTCCAAATCCTGATGCTGCACTAGGGAATATTGTAACTCAGTTTAATGTAAATCTTGTAACACCTTTGGGTAATTTGGGATCGCCTAAAAGAATGCAAAATATTAATACTATCGTTAATAATGTTGATGCTGCACTTCCGCCTTATACTGCCGCTGATTTTACATTCATTAATACTATCGCAGGTTGTCCTACATATCAATTTTATATTAATAATTGTTATAAAAATTATACAGTAACCTGGAATTTCGGAGATGGTAGTCCTAATGGTTCTGGTTCATCAATAACTCATGTATTTAACCCTGGCACTTACGTTGTAACTGCAACTTTAAGCGGCCCTTTAGTAACAACGCCAATTATAATAGCCCACAATATAACTGTTTCACAAACAGGTGCTTCAAACGCAAATGCAGGAGCTAACCAAACTATTTGTGTAAATGGTGCAGTGTCTTTATCTGGTACTGGCAATGGCACATTTCAATGGTTACCTTCAAATTCAGGTTTGTCCTGTTATAATTGCCCAAGCCCAATTGCTTCCCCTCTTGTAACAACTACTTATACGTTAGAGGTTTCTAATTCATGTGGCACACAAAGTTCATCTGTTACAGTTACAGTTGATCCTTCCTGCATTAATTGTATAGCATGTAATCCAATAGGCACGAATGGCATTATTAATGCACACGCTACAAATAATGTGTTTTGTATAAATAATAATGTCACAATATCAGGCACAAAACTTTTTATCGGTGCTGATTTTAAAATGGCAGCTGGTGTAAAAATTGTCATACCAAGTGGAGCAGCATTACGTATTATTAATTCACATTTATATTCATGCGGCGATATGTGGCAGGGAATTGAAGTACAAAATGGAGGACAGTTAACAATTTCAAACTCCTTAATAGAAGATGCTAAAGTTGCAGTTGATGTAAGTGCTAATACACAAGCTTCTGGCAATGTATTTAATTTAATTAACTCAACATTTAATCGAAATGATATTTCTGTTTTTATTAATGGATATAATCAAACGGTTCCAAATTACCCTTTCGGTATTACAAAATGCGTTTTCACTTGCCGTGATATTCCATTTGGTATTCAAAGCTTTCCATCAGCTGCAACTATTGGCGTAGCAGCTACAAATTCAGGTGCGCCCTTCACAAATAGTGTAATTAATAATGTCACATATTCTCAAACAAATTCATTTGCATTTTTAAAAGCACCAGCGCCTGCAAATTCAAAACCAACTGCAGCTATCCGTTTAAAAGCAGTTGGAGTTACTCAAAACCCTCAAAATGCAACACCAACATATTATGAGTTTGTTTTAGGAGGAGCCAATAATACTAATATTATAGACAACCAACGCATAGGAGTTGATTTAATTGGCTCTAACTTCACTTCTTTTAATACTATTTATCAAAACACAGCAACCTTTAGTAAAGGTGGCACAGCTGGTGGTATAGGTATCAATGCTTATGCTCCTGACGAAACGTTTAATAATCGTTTACAAGTTACATCAACCAATAATACAGCTGCTAAAGGTAATAAGTTCGTTGATTGCAGCAGAGCGATTAATTCGTTTAATTATTTTGAACATATTATTACTTATAATGATATTCGTAGTTCTCAAGTATTTGGTACAGCTACTGCAAATTCAAGAGGTAAGTATGGAGTTAAATCTATAACTAATCGTTATAAAGCATATAATGTAAGTAACAATACAATTTATAATATTGAGAATGGTGTTATACTTGATGCTACATTTGGTTTATTAAACATCGGAACTATAACATCATCTAGTAGTCAGTATGCAGGTGCTGTAAATGTAGATAATAATACTATTTCTCCTCAAGTTGGAGGTTCTGTAATTACTTCCAATTATGTGTCAAATGCTATTGCTTTGAGCGATATTATTAGCAGTCCTTATAATATTATACCTGTTTCATCATCTGCAACATCAGTTATACAAACGGCTAATAATACAATTACTGATGTTTACAGAGGAATAGCTTATCTTAATTGGGAAAAAGCAACCAGTAAAATTAGTTCTAATACGGTTAAATTAGTAGTTGACCCAACAAGTGCAACTCCTCAGCAGTTTGGTATTGCTTTAAGTGGCGCACAAGCAAATGTAAACGTGAGTCAAGTTAACAGTAATCATGTCACAGGTTTTGGTATCACAGCGAACGCCAAAGTATATGGGATTGCTGATAATATATCAAGTGGTATAAATGTAAATTGTAATACTACTACCAATACATACCATGGTATTGCTTTTGGTGGTAGTTGCCCAAGTACTAAATTTAATAACAATTTAATGAGCAATCATAAATATGGTTTTGCATTATTAAATAACGGTATTATTGGGCAGCAAGGTACAGCAACTAGCCCTCAAGACAACCAATGGACAGGTATATGGTCAGGAAATTTTAAAACAGGTATTTTATCTGGGTCCGATGCTGCAAATTCAAAAATATATATAAGAAATAATTCTATTAGTCCATTTAACCCAGACGGCTCATCTCAGTCATTCACGTTGCCATTTTTAGCGACTTTATATAGTTTAAATAATGGTAATTTAATCCCAACTGTAAGCAACCCAACCTATATTGGCTGTCCGGTTGTTATTAATAATGGAGGTGGTAATCCTCCTGCTTTAGTTACTAATCAATTAGATCAAATTGCTTTAGATGCTATTAATTATCAAACAAATCCACAACAAACCAAAACCATAAACAAAAATCAGCTATATCGTTTATTAAATGCAGATCCAACACTAATGGCTAACTCTTCTATTTTACAAACATTTTATACAAACAGTCAAAGTACTAACCGTAAGGTGTTAGCAGATATAGAAACAAGTATTGTTAACGGTGATTTAACCAATGCTAATAATTTAAATGCTTCTATTTCATCAACAGATGTAGTGGAGTTAAACTATAAATCATTTTACAATTTAGCTATTAAACAAGCAGAGGGAACTATTAGTGCTAATGATAGTTTGGCATTGGCCAATTTAGCTTATGGTTGTCCTTTTACAGATGGTGTAATGGTTTATCAGGCAAGAGCAATGCTTAACGTAATGTATGATAGTTATATAGTATATCCTGATAATTGCCCTGAACTAAGTAATGTACGATTAAGTAAAACACATCAAGATGAAACATCTATTAAAGATGAAAATAATTTTGACGCTGTAATTTTTCCTAACCCAGGTGCAGTCTCTTTTAATATAGCTACTTTTGGTTTAACGGATGGTGATATTGAAGTTGCGATAAGTGATATAGCTGGAAAAATGATTTATGAAGGAAAACATTCAATCTCTAATGCTTTAACAGATTTTAT
>JBBIUW010000040.1:0-11530 GCA_037440045.1 Sphingobacteriaceae bacterium | reverse complement strand
TTAACTCATCTTTTTTTTTTTCGTAAGTTACTTTTGCTAACAATTGTTTTTCTCCATCAAAATTTACTAAATCTGGTTTTGAGTTTACATCAAACGTAAATGTGCTATTAACATCTTCTATCCAAATGCGTTTACGTTCTTTTTTGCCACCTGCATAAATATCAATATAAACAGGTAATTTGTATAATGGAGAAACTTTAAAATCTTGTTGTTGGGTGATTTCTAATTTTAATTTTTTAGAAGCTTCATCATAAGATTTTTTGATATTTAACTCGGGATGTCCTTTTGCAAAATACCATTCGTTAAAGAACCAGTTCAAGTCTTCACCAGTTACTTCTTCAAATGCTAAGCGTAAATCATGAGCTTCGGCTGTTTTAAACTTATTTTTTTCTAAGTATAATTTAAGTGAAGCAAAAAACGCATCATCTCCTACATATTTTCTAAGCATATGTAATATCTGTCCGCCTTTATTGTAACTAAATGCATCAAACATATCTTCACGTTCAGCATAATCAAAACGAACTAAATCAACTTGTTTTTGATTTGATTGTGCAAAATATCCGAAACGAGAACCTGCATGATGATCATCTGCTGCATCTCTACCATATTCAAATTCTTCCCATAAGTATTCGCCATAAGTAGCAAACGATTCGTTTAGGGTTAAATTACTCCAACTTTCGCAACTAGCTAAATCACCAAACCATTGATGAAATAATTCATGTGCGATAGTACTTTCTCCTTTTGCTCCGTCAATAGTTTCGCGAGTTGTTTGATAGCAAACAAAATCTCCATGTAATGTTGCCGACGTGTTTTCCATGGCACCACTCACGTAATCTCTAACCACAATTTGCGCGTATTTAGGCCAAGCATAAGGAACACCTAATTTTGTGGAGTAAAACTCCACCATCTTTTTTGTTTTACCAAAAATAGCTTTAGCGTGTGGCTCGTATTCTTTTTCCACATAGTATGAAATTTCTTTACCATTCCATGGTTCATCTGTTACTTTTTTAAATTCACCAACACCCATCATTACTAAATAAGGTGCATGTGGCAAATCCATTACCCAATGGTCGGTTCTTGTTCCGTCTGTATTTTTTTTAGATTCTTTTAATAGTCCATTTGATAGAGTTGTGTATTTATCATCTACAGTCATGTAAATTTCATCTGTCATTTTTTCGGTTGGATTATCAATGGTAGGAAACCAAGCAGAGTTGGATTGCGTTTCACCTTGTGTCCATATTTGCGGCATTTTATCTGGATCGCTACCAGTAGGATTGATAAAATATAAACCTTTATCATCGCTTATTGCCGAACTTCCACCTGCTTTTAATTCATTTGGTTTTGAAATGTACTCGATTGTCACATAATACATTTCTTTTGAAGTGTACTCTTTTCCTAGATTTATTTTAATCGAATCGTTTTCGTACTTGTACGTTACAGGTTTTTCAATAAATACATCTTCTGTTACAACTGATTTGCCACCTTTTTTAATTGGTAATTCCTTTACTTGTTTTTCTGCTAGCTTAACAGACTTAATTTCCATACCACGAGCATTAAGATATAACATGTTGGTAGAATAAAAGTATGGTTTTACTTGTAACTCGGCTTTACCAATGAGTTGAGATTTTTGCCAATCAAAGCTTACCCATAATTTTGTATGAATAATGTCGCTAGTTTTACTAGGTGTTGCTTGATAAACCTTCTTTTTATGTGGTTCTTCGGCTAAAACTTTGATGGTATCTAAATTAATAGCAGGTTCTGCCATTGTAATAGGTTCATTTGTTCTAGTTGTTTTTTTAGCAGATGAGCAGGCTGCAACAAATCCAAAAATGGCAGCTGAAAAAATAAAATGTTTGTAGTTCATAATGAATACGTTTGAATAGTAAAAGTGCAATTTATTTACTGATTTGCAAAAAAGTAAGCAGCTTAGTTTACAAGCGGTTTAGGTTACGGATTGGTGGGTTAAAGCATCCCATTTTGGTCTATTTTTTTGTGGTTTTTTAGCGATTTTATCGCTATTTTTATTTGTGAGGTTTGTGGTTAAATGGTTACATTTGCGCCATGATGCAAATTCAAGTAATGAAATCTAAATTGCACTGTGTAACAGTTACTCAGGCAGAATTAGATTATATAGGCAGTATTACCATTGATGAGGATTTAATGGATGCTGCTAATTTTATTGAGAATGAACAAGTTCACATATTAAATAAAAATAACGGGCAACGCTTTATTACCTATGTTATTAAGGGAGAGCGCGGCAGTGGAGTAATTTGTTTAAATGGTCCGGCTGCTAAATTGGTTAATTTAGGAGATGTGGTGATTGTGATTTCCTATGCAGCCATGGAATTTGAAGCGGCTAAGTCGTTTAAACCATGGGTTGTCTTTCCAGATACAAAAACTAATCGTTTAAAATAAGCTTTCATGAACAAAAGCACCAAATCCATCATTCAATTTATTGTATTGCTTGGTGTAGGTATTTTATTGGTGTGGTTGTCTTTTCGTTCAGTATGGACAGAAAAGGAAAAAATTGCCGATTCTTTTAAAACTGCAAATTATTTTTGGGTTGGAATTTCTGTGCTTATATCCTTTTTCAGTCATTTTCTTAGAGCTTACCGCTGGAATTATTTATTAAAACCAGCGGGTTATTCGGTTAAACCGCTTAATTCACTTGGTGCAGTTTTAGTTGGCTATTTTGCTAATTATGGGTTACCACGTATGGGCGAAATTACTCGTTGCACACTCGTTACAAAGTATGATGATGTGCCATTTGAAGTTGCCCTTGGAACAGTTATTACAGAGCGTATTGTAGATATGCTGCTGTTAATTGTTATATTTTTTCTAACACTTTTTGCTCAGTTTTCTCAACTAAAGGAACTTACTGTAACGTATTTATATGACCCATTGATGCTTAAGTTAAGTGGAATTTCAGAACATCCCACAAAATTTATTGTATTGATTATTGTATTACTTGTAGCAGCAATTACATTATTTGTTATTCGTAAAAAAATTTCAGGGTTATTAAAAGGTAAATTCGGAAACATTATCAAGGGTTTTGGTAAAGGCTTGAGTTCAGTAAAAGACATTGATAAAAAATTTCAATTTATTGTTTTAAGTTTAGCTATCTGGGCATCCTATTTTTATAGTTTATATGTATGTTTTTTTGCCTTTGAGGGAACTTCAAACTTAGGACATTCAGAATGTTTGGCAATTTTATTATTCGGTACTTTAGGTGTTGTGTTTTCTCCGGGTGGACTGGGAGCTTACCCTGCAATAGTTACAGCTTTACTTACTTACTATGGTATTGAACAAATTTCTGCCTTTTCATTCCCTTGGATGGCTTGGACTTCACAGTTTATTTTAATTGTAGTACTTGGCCTTTTAAGTTTGGTTCTTTTGCCTATCATCAATAAATCAAAAGCAAATGTCGTTTCATAATAAACTATCCCAAAAATTAGTAACAAAAGATAAGTTGCAAGATCTTTTGAAAGAATGGAATGCTCAAAATAAACAAATTGTATTTACCAATGGTTGTTTTGATATTTTACATCGAGGGCATGTAGAATATTTATGTCATGCACGTGATTTAGGCGATAAACTAATTCTTGGATTAAATACGGATGCTTCTGTAAAACGTTTAGGTAAATCGCCCGAAAGACCTATTAATTCTGAGGATACGAGAGCAATCATTTTAGCAGGATTAGAGTGTATTGATGCTATTGTGTTGTTTGATGAAGACACACCCTTAGAACTAATTACCTTTGTGCAACCAGATGTTTTGGTTAAAGGAAATGATTACAAAGCCGAAGATATTGTAGGGTATGATGTAGTAACAGCTAAAGGAGGAAAGGTAATCACAATTCAATTAGTTGATGGATTTTCTACAACTAAATTAATCGAAAAAATGAAGGGCTAACAACTCACTTTTAAAGGTTAATATCTTCACAAAACAGTCTAAAGCCCTGCATAATAAAGCCCTATTTTTAGTATTTTAATACAAAAAAGTGTCAAACCCTCTTAAAAAACTAGCCTCACAAACAGCCGTTTATGGTTTAGGAAGCGTACTTCCTCGGGTTATTACTTTTTTATACTCTTTCATTTTAACTTATATTTTCAAACAACCGGCTGAACTCTCTGCTAACACTGAGTTTTATGCTTATATCAGCTTCATTAATATTTTATTTACCTATGGAATGGAAACAGCTTTTTTCCATTTTTCCAATAAAATTGAAGAGAAGGAACGCGTATACTCTACAGCAGTGATTTCTATTTTTGGTAGTAGCATAGGTTTGTCTTTATTGTTTATTTTATTTTCGGGATCTATTGCAGATTTTATTAAAGAACCCGATCATGCAAATTTTGTGATATGGTGTGTGTTGATTGTTGCTACAGATGCCATGATGGCCATTCCATTTGCACGATTACGATTAAACAATCAAGCCAAAAAATTTGGAGCTCTTAAATTACTGAATGTAACGGTCTTTATTTTAATTTGTATTTTTTATTTTAATATCTGTAAGCCAGCCTACTTAAATGAACCGGATTCAACTTTTGCTAAATTCTATAATCCAGAGGTTGGAGTAGGCTATACATTTTTAGCGGGTTTATTGGCTAATTTGGTGAGCTTACTATTTCTTGCAAAAGAATTTATTGGCGTACAATATGTGTTTGATAAAGAGCTTTGGAAACAAATGCTAAATTATGCTTGGCCTTTATTGATATTAGGCTTTGCAGGCATGATTAATGAAACCTTTGATCGTTTTATTTTAAAATATTTATTACCCGAAGGAATAGCCGAAAATGAATTAGGAATATATGGAGCCTGTTATCGTATTGCGATGTTTATGACCATTTTCACAACAGCTTTTAAATATGCGGCAGAACCATTCTTTTTTAATCATGCCAAACACCAAGATTCTAAAAAGTTAAATGCTATGGTGATGAAGTACTACGTACTGTTTTGCTTGTTTTTATTTTTAGGAACTATGATGAATTTACCATGGTTGAAATATGTGGTGAGCGAAAAATTTAGAGATGGATTAGGAGTAGTTCCCATTTTATTATTAGCAAATTTATGTGTAGGTGTTTATTGGAATTTATCTATTTGGTTTAAGTTAACAGGTCAAACAAAATTTGGAGCTATGATAACAGTGATGGGAGCTATTATTACTTTAGTGATTAATTTTGTTGGCATTCCTAAATTTGGATATATGGCATGTGCCTGGGCAACTTTAGCTTCTTATGGTATTATGATGATTACATCATATGTGATTGGACAAAAGTATTATCCTGTAAAATATAATTTACGAAGTATATCGGTATTTACTTTTTTAGCGCTTGGGTTTTATTTTGTTTCTACACTTTATGCAGGAATGGAAAGTACGGTAATAAAGTTAATATTGAATAATATCTTGTTGGGTTTATTTGCATTTATATTCTATAAATTAGAATTCGATAATTTAAAAAAATTAAAGCATTTAGAGTAGTAATTATTAACCACATAGGTACATAGTAAAATAAATGTAGTTTTAAGTAAATGATAGAACTGCGTTTTTAAACATAGGGCTATTTGAATAGCAAAGCACTATCTTTTAACTTGTACCGCGCAAATAAGCTATGTTTCTATGTGGTAAAAAGCAATTATATAAACATGAAAATTAGAGTTGTCAATCAATCAAAACACGAGTTACCACAATATGCTACCGAACTTTCAGCAGGTCTTGATTTAAGAGCTAATATTGATACTCCTATCGAGTTAAAACCATTAGAAAGAACCTTAGTTCCAACAGGTTTATTTATTGAATTGCACAAAGGATACGAGGCGCAAATCCGTCCACGTAGCGGATTAGCATTTAAAAATGGCATTACTGTTTTAAACTCTCCTGGCACTATTGATGCGGATTACAGAGGAGAAGTAAAAGTGTTATTAGTAAATTTGTCTAACACACCTTTTGTTATAAACGATGGTGAGCGTGTGGCTCAAATGGTTATTGCAAAACACGAACAAATTACTTGGGAACAAGCGAGTTCTTTAGACGAAACAGAAAGAGGTGCTGGTGGTTTTGGACACACTGGGACAAAATAAATCTTAGTTTTATAGTATTTTAGTGTTAACTTAAACAAATGAAAATACTGATTCATACCGTTGTGTTTTGCTTATTTTTTTTATTAAGCAACGCTCAGGTGTATTTTAATAATCGGTATGATTTACACACAAGAGCAGACGTTGCAGGTTCTGTATTTTTACATCAGGGAGAGTACTTTGTTCCTTGTGGAGGATTAGATACTACACAAATTAATTTGAGTTTAAGTGTAATGAAAGTTGATTTAAATGGTGTAGTTACAAATAGTAGCCACTACTTTAAGCAAAATGATTGGTTTTATCCTGCACAAATCGGTAAAATTACTCCGTCTAATGATTCTGTGCTTATGTATATTGGAACACGCGATGGTTCCGGAACATCAAATGCGTATACCTATTGGTTTAAAAATAATTTAGATAGTGTTAGGTATAAAGAATATGGATTTCCTACTAAACAAAATGTCGTTTTTAGATTTGTGAGTGATGGAGTAAGTAATATTTATCAAGTTGGATATGTAGATAGTAGTTTTACAAATGCAGATATATTACTGATTAAAATAGACACTAGTGGGAATGAAATCTGGAAGAAGAATATTGGATTAACGGGTTGGGATGAGTATGGTTACAATATAGCGCAATGCAGCAACGGAGATTTACTTATAAGTGGTTTAAAGCATTCAAGAACTACTTTGCAACAAGGGCCCCTTATAATGAGGCTAGATACTTCTGGCAATATTTTATGGCAAAACTATTATCCTTCGCCTAATTATGCTAATCCAGCTATGGATGTTATGGAATTACCAAATGGCGATATTGTATTTACTGGTGGTAAAGCTTATCCTGGAAGTATAAATGGATATGCTCCAAGAAAACCTACATTTACACGAGTAAATGCTACAGGAAATCTAATATGGCAGAATGAATACGGAGAGATAGCCGGAGGCCACGATTTCTTCACATTTTTAGTTAACGAAAAAAATAATTTTGTTATTTCTGGAGTTAAATTTTACCCATTTAATACTTGTGTGGGAATGGTTTATGAAATTAACCAAAATGGAGACAGTCTTTTTAGCAAGGAATATTTAGTAGGTGGAGGGCAAAATTATTTTAGAGATGTAATACAAGCTCCTGATAAGGGCTATGTATTTGCGGGATTTTTTATTCCAATTTTTTTAGTCGGAGGTACTGGAACTGAAGATGTTTGGTTGCTAAAGACAGATAGTACATTTTGTGAAGGCTTTTTTAACTGTGGTTATCCTACAGGATTTGCTAGTGTTAACCAAACAGAGGCTATAATTCGTGTGTATCCTAACCCTGCAAAAAACATATTACACATTGATTTTGAAAATTCAGATGAAAACAGAAGAATTGAAATATACGACGCCTTCGGGAAACTTGTATTGAATGAAGATATATTAGTTCAAAACTCAACATTTGATATTCAACGACTAATAAGTGGTATTTATTTTTACAAAGTTGTATTTGGTAATAAAGTAATACAGAGTAAATTGGTTATTATTAAATAATCTTCTTCAATCGTTCCGTAATCTCTAATACAGCAGGGCAAACAATCGTATTGCGATAGGTTAATTCCAAAATTTGTTCCATGCGTTTTCTATCGGTGTGTGGATATTCTCTACAGGCATTTGGCCTTGCTTCGTAAACAGAGCAGTAATTATCTGAGCCTAAAAACGGACAAGGAGCTTGTGTTAAAACATAATCTTTGTCTTCATCAATGCGTAAATATTTATCTATAAAATCGCCTGGCTTCATTCGTAAATGTTTTGCCAAACGTTCAATGTCTCTATTATAAAAAATTGGAGAAGTGGTTTTACAACAATTGGCACATGCTAAACAATCTATTTCTTCAAACACTTCTTCATGCAGGTTATGAAAGAGATTGTCTAACTGTTTTGGTTTAGTTCGTTTTAACTTATCATAAAAAGTTTTGTTCTCTTTTTTAAGAGTTGCTGCTTTTTGATTATGTTTTTCTAAATCCAATTTCAATTATTGTTAGGCTGAGCGGTCCCGATAGCTATCGGGACGAAGCTTTTTATAAATTTATTGTTTTAATAAATTCTTCTGGTGTTTTAGCATCATCAATACTAAAATGTCCAATTTTAGTGCGACACAGTGTATCTAAATACGCGCCACTATTTAAGGCTAAGCCAAAATCACGAGCAATGCTGCGAATGTAGGTTCCTTTGGTGCAAGCAATTCTAAAATCAACAAAAGGCAATTCGCAACGAGTTATTTCAAAATCTAAAATCTCAATTGGTCTTGCTTTCAATTCAATTTCTTCGCCAATACGCGCTAGTTTATATAAACGTTTGCCATCTACTTTCACCGCACTAAACATAGGAGGTACTTGTTCTTGCTTACCAATAAAGGATTTAGCAGTTTCTAAAACGAGTTCTTTAGTAATATGTTCTGTAGGATAAGTAGCATCTACTTCTTTTTCTTTATCATAGCAAGGAGTAGTTGCTCCAATAAAAAAAGTGCCTGTGTATTCTTTTGGTAAATCCTGAAACGAAGAAATTTCTTTTGTTTTTTTTCCTGTGCAAATAATTAATAAGCCTGTAGCTAGAGGATCTAAAGTGCCAGCATGTCCAATTTTCAAATGCACAAATTTTTCATCCAATAATAAAGACGGATGTTTTTTTAGCGCATGCTTTAATTTATTGACAGCTTGAAACGACGACCAAGTATATGGTTTGTTTATTAAAAGTAGTTCGCCGCTTCGGTAATCGTGATTCATTGATTGTAAATTAAATACTATGCCCCATTTTGTTTTTCTTGGTTTGCATGTACTTTTCGTTATGAGGATTAGATGGAATTATGATTGGAATATTTTCCACTACCTCTAAACCATAACCAATTAAGCCAACACGTTTCACAGGGTTATTAGAAATTAATTTCATTTTACTAATTCCTAAATCTCTGATGATTTGTGCGCCAACACCATAGTCACGCTCGTCCATTTTAAAACCTAATTCTAAATTAGCTTCTACTGTATCGCGCCCTTGTTCTTGTAATTTATATGCTTTTAATTTGTTTAGTAAGCCAATACCTCTTCCTTCTTGGTTCATGTAAACGATTACACCTTTACCTTCTTTTTCAATTAGCTCCATTGCTTTATGTAACTGTGGTCCACAATCACAACGACAAGAACCAAAAATATCACCTGTAACACATGATGAGTGAACACGAACTAAAACTGATTCGTCTTTTGTCCATTCTCCTTTAACCAAGGCCATGTGCTCTTCGCCATTCGTATCAACTTTATAGGCCACTAATTTAAAATTTCCCCACTGAGTTGGCATGTCTACTTCAACTTGGCGAGTCACAATGCTTTCTTTACTTAAGCGATAAGAAATTAAATCTTTAATGGTTACAATTTTTAAATCGTGTTTTTTTGCAATTTGAACCAAATCTGGTAAACGAGCCATTGTGCCATCTTCATTCATAATTTCAACTAAAGCACCACAAGGTTCAAATCCTGCTAAGCGAGCAAAATCAATAGTAGCTTCAGTGTGGCCAGTACGACGTAAAACGCCACCTGTTTTTGCTATTAATGGGAATATATGTCCTGGTCGTCCAAAATCTGCTGCTTTAAAATTAGGATCAATTAATGCTTGTACTGTTTTTGAACGATCGGACGCAGAAATACCAGTTGTGCAACCATGCCCCAATAAATCAATAGAAACAGTAAATGCGGTTTCGTGTAAAGCAGTGTTAGAAGAAACCATTAATTCTAGTTTCAGTTCTTTTGCTTTTTCTTGAGTAACAGCCGCGCAAATTAAACCACGACCATGAGTGGCCATAAAGTTTATTACTTCGGGTGTTACATTACGAGCAGCCGTTAAAAAATCACCTTCATTCTCTCTATCTTCGTCATCAACAACAATAATAACTTTTCCTGCTTTTATATCAGCAATGGCTTCTTCGATGGTATTTAATTTAAATGTTTCCATGGGACGTAAATTTACGGATTTAATCATATTTAACAAAGAACTATTAGCCTAGTGTTATCTTTATTTATAGTAATTTATATTACATTTGAACATGATTACTAACCCTTTTAAACTAGGAATAATAAACTTTCGAGTTTTAGCTTTAATACTTTTGATTGTAATTTCTATTAATGCCTTTTGTCAAATTGTTCCTGCAAATACTTCTACAATATCATATACTCATGTACATCTCCAGGATGAATTGATTGATGAAGCCGTGCTTTATATTGTTGAAATTGTAGATGATGTCAACTCTTTTGGTGACACGTTAAAATGCATAAAAAGTAAAAATCATATACCTTCTTTTTTTGTAAAGGATTTAAATTGGGATAAGAAATATTATTGGCGAGTAAAGTCCTTCAATAAAAACAATAACTGTATAAAAGTTTCAGAAAATCATAGTTTTAGTATTAAATCAATTAGTACAATTGATTTTACAGAAGTTAAACTAAAAGTTAATTCCTCAAAGCCAGATAAATATTCTAGAGAATATATTTCTTTAGATAACACTCGTTCAATTTTTGATAGAAATGGAAATAAGGTGTGGTCGATGCCAATGATTAAGGATGTTGTAGACAGTAAAACTCAGGTAAGAGATATAAAATTGACGAAAGATAATACCATAACGTTCATTACAGATAAAAATATTTATGAAATCGATTTTGATGGAAACGTGTTGTGGAATGGTCCGCAACCGTGTTTAATAGAAAAGGACACGGTTAAGTTTCATCATGCATTTTTAAAAGATGATGTTGGAAATTATTTGGCACTTGGCCAGTATGAAACGTATAAAAAAGTACTGAGTAAAATAAACGAAAAAATTTTACCCTATGTGGCAGATCTTATAGTATCTGATACAGGGGTTTACAAAAAAATTGAAATGGATGTCTTAATTAAATTTGATAAAAATGGAAAAATTTTATGGATTTGGGATTCAAATACTTATTTAACGATTGAGGATATTAATTATAAAAAAAACTCAGACAGCGTTCCTGAATTTTCTATTCATTCAAATGCCTTCAGTATTAATAAGGAACAGACTTATGCATATTTAGGAATGAGAGACATGAGCCGAATTGTTAAAATTGATATTAAAACAAAAAAAGTAGTAAATTCTTTTGGAGCTAAATTTCCGTCGGGTGAGGCTAAATTTGCTGTAAATGCATTTAAATTTCAGCATGATGCCAATGTTACAAATCATAACTCAATTTTAATTTTAAATAATAATACAAGAGAAAAGGAGCCGTCTGCCATTATGGAATTAAGAGATGATAAGAACTCTAAAGACAGTTCGGTTATCTGGAGGTTCAATTTAAATTTTGACACTTTAACAAATGGGAAAAGTATTAAGGGTGGTAACGTGTTAGAGTTGAATAATGGAAACATTTTGACTTGTGCGGGAACATTAAATAGAGTGTTTGAAGTGACTAGGTTTAAT
>JBBIUW010000039.1:0-11688 GCA_037440045.1 Sphingobacteriaceae bacterium | reverse complement strand
TTCTCAAATTAGCACCACAGCTTTTGCAGATGAAGAAGATGATATCGTGCAAATGCAGAAAATAATCAAATCCTTGCAGGGTAAAGTGAATACAGCACTCAGTCAAAAAAATGAAAGAGCCACAACTAATGAGCAGTATAAACAGGTAGCCATAAATGGAAAACTGTATTATCATACTATTGGAACAACACAAGAAAAAGACAGTTTAATTTTCAAAAAATCGGATGGAAGCAACAATCATTTTAATGTAACGGTTACAGATGATGAACGCTATATTATTATTGATGATAATGACCCTGTGAACAACACTCATGCATACTATTATTTTGACTTTAATAATAAAGAACAAAAAGGATTATTACCTCTTATTAAAAAATCTAATAATACTTATCATTTACTAGGAAATAACAACGACAGCTTACTATTTTCAACCGTAATCAATAAAGAAAAAAAAGTAATTTCTATAGACCCTAAAAACCCGAAGAAATGGGTAGAAAAAATTAAATCAATAGAAAATTTAATCGTTCAAGACATCTATTATTATGATAATAAATTTTATGAATTATGTTTTTACAATCAACAACATATAATTGTGGTATTTGATTCACATGGAAACATTACGAAAAAAGTTGAAATACCAATTGGAGCATCTTGTGATTTTAAAGGAGTAGATGAAGAAACCAATCAATTATTATTCTCTTATCAGTCCTATTTACATCCTCCAATTTTTGCGGCTATGAATTTATCTACATACAAATTTGATCTATTAGAAAAAGTAAAAATTAGTTACGATATGAGCAGTTTTGAAATTGAGAAGATTGAATATTCATCAGATAATGTTACAATACCCATGATATTGATGCACAAAAAAGGGCTAAAATTAGATGGTAACAACCCTGTTTTATTGGAATATTACGGAGGATTTGGCATTATTACAACAGGAGAGTACGACGCTGGAAAAATCACATTTGTTGAAAATGGAGGAATTTATGCTTTTGCGATGATTCGTGGTGGTGGTGAAAAAGGAAAAGAGTGGCACAAAGCTGGAGCACTATTTAATAGACAAAAATCGATAAATGATATTGCCAATGCTGCTAAATATTTAGTTGAAAAAAAATACACAAACACAACTAAAATTGCCATTAGTGGCGGTTCGCATGGCGGATTAATGACAGCAGCCGTTGCAATACAAAATCCTAATTTATTTGCCGCGGCAATTCCTGTTGTTGGTAATTTTGATGCTATTAGAACCGAAAAATTTACTGTAGGCACTTTTCACACTGATGAATTTGGAACCGTAAAAGATTCATTACAATTTTTAAACATAAAATCATATTCTCCTTTACATAATATAAAAAAGGGAGTTAAATATCCTTCTATGTTAATTATGACTTCTAATTATGATGACAGAGTTCCTCCTTTGCATTCATATAAATTTACTGCTACAATGCAAGAATTAGCAGAAAAACAGAATCCAGTTTTACTGCGTGTAGAAAAAAATGCTGGTCACAACGGGGCAAGAAATTACGAGAAATATATAGATATGAATACAGATTTTTATAGTTTCATCTTTCATACACTTGGTGTTAGTAAATATAAATAATTATAAAAAATGTATTCTAATCAAAAATGAATTATCTTTAAAAAAACAAAAAGCATATGCCTATTTATCATAAACTGGGAAACATTCCTCAAAAGAGACATACGGTGTTTCAGTCTCCTGAAGGAAAACATTATTACGAACAACTTTTTGGAACTGAAGGTTTTAGTGGACATTCATCGTTATTATATCATGTTCACAGACCAACACAGGTAAAAGAAATTTTAAAAAGCTATTCTGTTCAACCAAAAATAGCAATTGAAAAAAATATTAAATCTCTTTTATTAAAAGGTTTTGAAATTAAGCCAGTAGCAGACTTTTTAGAAAGTAGAAAAACAGTTTTAATTAACGGTGATTGTGCAATTGGCTTGGCTGCTCCTACTGAAAGTTTAGCAAAATACTTTTATAAAAATGCTGATGCTGATGAAATGATTTTTATCCACAAAGGAAAAGGAAAATTAAAAACCTTTATGGGTAATATCAATTTTGAATATGGAGATTATTTAATTATTCCAAGAGGAATGATTTACCAAATAGAATTTGAAACAAAAGAAAACAGATTGTTCTATGTAGAATCTTTTGCTCCATATTACACCCCCAAACGCTATAAGAGTTCATCGGGGCAATTATTAGAACACTCGCCATTTTGCGAACGTGATTTTAAATTACCTACTGAATTAGAAACACATAACGAAAAAGGTGATTTTATTATCAAAATCAAAAAAGAAGGCATGATGCATGAGGTAGTTTACGCTACACATCCATTTGATGTTGTTGGTTGGGATGGCTACAATTTTCCATATGCTTTTAGTATTCATAATTTTGAGCCAATTACAGGACGAGTACATCAGCCGCCTCCAGTTCATCAAACTTTTGAAACTTCAACATTTGTTGTTTGTTCATTTGTTCCTCGTTTATACGATTATCATCCTCAAGCAATACCTGCTCCATACAACCATAGTAACATTGATAGTGATGAAGTATTGTATTATGTGGATGGAGATTTTATGAGTAGAAATAATATTGAACAAGGCCATATCACATTACATCCAAAAGGAATTCCTCATGGTCCTGCACCAGGAGCTATGGAACGCAGCATTGGACAAACAGTTACTCAGGAATTAGCAGTAATGGTTGATACATTTAGACCATTAATGGTAACTGAAGAAGCAATGGGTATTGATGACGGAAAATATTATAAAAGCTGGGTTGAATAATGGAATCTAAATTATTAAAAAATAAATTAGAATTGCGTTCGTTATATATGGCAATGTGGACTCATTAAAGTTAATCTTAGACAATAATAATTTTATAACAAACATATTAAAAACAATAAAAAACAAATTATGGCAAAAGAAGTAAAAAACGTAGAATACGGGCTAGAAAAAATATTTGAAGGAGCACAAGATTTCTTGCCTTTATTAGGGACAGATTATGTAGAGTTTTATGTAGGAAACGCAAAACAATCTGCTCATTATTACAAAACAGCTTTTGGATTTCAATCATATGCATACGCAGGATTAGAAACAGGTTTAAAAGACAGAGTGTCTTATGTTTTAAAACAAGATAAAATTCGTTTAGTATTAACTACTGCATTAAATAGCGAAAACCCTATTGGAGAGCATGTGAAAAAGCATGGTGATGGCGTTAAGGTGATTGCATTATGGGTAGAAGATGCTCGTAAATCTTTTGAAGAAACTGTAAAACGTGGGGCAAAAGTTTATATGGAGCCGGTAGTAGAAAAAGATGAGCATGGCGAGGTTGTGAGAGCTGGTATTTACACATATGGTGAAACCGTGCACATGTTTGTAGAACGTAAAAACTACAAAGGAGAATTTTTACCTGGATTCAGAAAATGGGAAAGCGATTACAATCCAGCACCAGTTGGATTAAAGTTTATTGATCATATGGTAGGTAACGTGGGCTGGAACCAAATGAATGCTACTGTAAAGTGGTATGAATATGTGATGGGCTTTGTAAATTTCTTAACATTTGACGATAAACAAATTACAACAGAATACTCTGCCTTAATGAGTAAAGTAATGAGTAATGGTAATGGTCGTATTAAATTCCCAATTAACGAACCAGCTGAAGGGAAGAAAAAATCTCAAATTGAAGAGTATATTGATTTCTATGAAGGTGCTGGTGTGCAACACTTAGCATTGGCGACTGATGATATTATTAAAACCGTTGCTGATTTAAAAGCTCGCGGTGTTGAATTTTTACCTCCTCCTCCTCAAGCATACTATGATGATATCCCACGCAGATTAGGCGTGCATATGGATATGATGAAGGAAGATATTAAAGAACTTCAAAAGTTATCTATCTTGGTTGATGCGGATGAAGAAGGATACTTATTGCAAATCTTTACTAAACCAGTAGAAGACAGACCTACATTATTCTATGAAATCATCCAACGTATGGGTGCTAAAGGTTTTGGTGCTGGTAACTTTAAGGCCTTGTTTGAATCGATTGAAAGAGAACAAGCGTTGAGAGGAACACTATAAGTTAAGAAAGTTTAACTGTAATTAAAAATCCCGTAACAATGTTACGGGATTTTTTGTTACATATTTAGTATATTTGATTAAGCTAGCACTGTAATCGTTTGTAATTAATGTTATTCTCATAAATAGCGCAAGCGATAAGTTATGGAAAACCATACATAATAACATGAAAACAAATGAATAATAAAAAGAAAATCCGCATAATCTTTGCTGTGTTTTCAATAATTCTATTGTCTTTGAATTACTGTTTTTCACAAGACACAACCATAATATACACTAAAAACGTTTACCCTTATTTTCAAAGTGGTAATGCGTATTTCGAAAAGAATGCGAAAATATTTCCTTCAAAACCAGGACCATTTGTCATTTATACAGAAGTTAAGTATTTAGACACTACTATTCAGTTTAAGTGGCTACAAGGTGAATTAGCTCCAGGCGGAATGACTGGAAAATGGACTTGCTGGCATTTAAATGGAATAAAAAGCTGGGAGGCATCTTTTTTCAAAAACACTCGTACTAGTAAAGAATATTTTACTCCCCAAGTGGAACGCTCATTAGCGAATATGAATGGGTAGATGGTCTAGCAATAAATAAACACATAAAGGAAAGGAAAAAACTTAAACCAGGATTTTACACTTCCAACAAATGGCACTCAAATGATTCAATTATCATTGAACAAAAATTCGATGAAAATAACGATACACTTCAGGTTATTAAAATGTATCGTAGTCACAAAGATAAATTATGGAAAACAACAACAATATCTTATAGAAATAACTTACCCGCAAGAATTGGATATTCGAATAAACCATCGGGGTCTTCAAACAATGATATACTTCAACCATTAATAAATAACAAAATTTCAATTTGGGATACTGGTGATACGACATACAAATCAAAAATTAATGACGTTACATCCATGCCACAAATAAACAATATCTATTTATTCTCACTAAATGAAAATGAAAAACAAATAATAAATGATCTTGAAAAAAGCTTTAAAAAATTTAATTTAACTAAATCTGTTAAAACTATCGTTCTTAAGAGCGAATCTAAAAACTTAAGTAAAATTCCAGAATTTATTCTTCAATGCGACTCGCTAGAAACACTAGAAATTACCGCTAACATTAAATCTCTTCCAAAAAAACTTTCTAAACTTACACAAATAAAAATTCTCCAAATTGAAGCATCAGGTGGAATAGATATAAGGAAGGCAATCAAAATTCTTAGAAAACTTCCGAATTTGAGATCATTAACAATAGTAAATACAAAAGAACATTTAATACCAATTGAAATAAATCAATTAACAAATTTAGTAACATTAAATTTAGATCATTCTAAACGAGACCGTAATGGAAATCTCTTCCCTTTGCCAAAAGAATTATATGAATTAAAAAAATTGAACTATCTGGAAGTGCCACAGGAAATTATCAATGCTAAATTACTGTATTCAAACATTCCAGATTGTCTATTTATTTATACCAGGCCACAAACAAAATAAGAAATTTAATACGAGTAATGAATATTTTTTCGCAACCAATAACATACAAATCGCTCGAGCTTGGCAAATGTCAAAGGCATTTGCAAAAGTAAGCGATAGACAATCTTTTCATTTTCACAAAAGCAACAAACATTAGTATCTTTAAACAAACATTCGGTAAAAAAGCTGTTTCAAACGCACTCCACAAACTCGCAAACCGTTAAACAGGGTCCGCATCTATCTGTAATCTGTAAATACTTTTTTTATTGTTGTATTGAAGCGTATCAATTTCTTGCTTCAATAAATTACGCACTTGTGTTGGAGAATATTCTCGGTTTATTTTTAAAAGTATACGTTTATGATATTGGTCTTTAATCTTTGCTACTAAAGGAAACTCAGGCCCTAACATCATTCCTCCAAACAAAGGTTTTAATTGCAGAGCTAATTGTTGTGCAATATCATTTGCTACATTCACATCTTTTGAAACAACTGATAATTCTATGATACGTGTAAATGGCGGATAATGAAATTGCTCTCGTTCATTAATTTGCGATTGATAAAATTGCAAGTAATTATCGTTTAGCACATGATTAATCACCGAATGTTCGGGATGATTGGTTTGCACGAACACTGTTCCTTTTTTATCCTTACGCCCTGCCCTACCACTTACTTGCACAATTAATTGATACGCTTTTTCAAACGAACGGAAATCAGGAAAATTCAACACACTATCTACATTTAAAACACCAACTACACTCACATTATCAAAATCCAATCCTTTAGTTACCATTTGGGTACCAACCAAAATATCAATATTACCCAATTCAAACTCATCTATTAATTGTTTGTAGGCATATTTACTGCGTGTGGTATCCAAATCCATACGAGCCACTTTAGCACTTGGAAATAAAATCTCAATTTCCTCTTCTATTTTTTCTGTACCAAATCCTTTATATTTCAAATTATTGTTACCACATGCACCACAACTGGTTGGAGGCTGCATACTATAACCACAATAGTGACAGCTTAACCTGTTTGTTTGCTTATGATAAATCAATGCCACATCACAATGCACACAATGTGGTATCCAATTACAACTTGTACACTCCGTATATGGCGCAAAACCACGACGATTTTGAAATAATATAACTTGTTCTTTTTTATGTAATGCTTGTGTAATAGCATCTACTAATTGATGAGAAAAAATGCCTTTATTTTGTTGTTGCTGTGTTTCTTTTTTCAAATCACACACTACAGTTTTTGGAAGAGTTGCATTACCATGACGTTCTGCAATTCGAACTAAGCCAAATTTTTGATGAAAGGCATTATAATAACTTTCAAACGATGGTGTAGCAGTTCCTAATAACACTTTTGCTTTATGCAAATTAGCCAAATACATAGCGGCATCTCGTGCATGATAGCGAGGCGAAGGATCTTGTTGTTTGTATGAATTATCATGTTCTTCATCAATAATTATTAATCCTAAATTATTGAAAGGTAAAAACAAAGCAGAACGAGTACCTAAAACAATATTAAAATGTTTAGCATCCAATTTATCGTCACTTTCGTGCAAAATAGAATTCCAAATTTCAACACGTTCATTCTCACTAAATTTTGAATGATAAATCCCAACAGAGTTCCCAAATACTGCTCTGATACGATTAATCAACTGAGTAGTTAAGGCAATTTCTGGAACCAAATACAATACCTGTTTACCACCAGCAATAGTTTTATCAATTAAATCAGAATAAATTTCTGTTTTACCAGAACCTGTAACTCCATGTAATAAAACCGTTTGTTTAGTTTCAAATTGCTGCTCAATTTCTTTTACAGCATGTGTCTGAAAGCTGTTTAATGTTTTATTTGTTTTTTCTTTATTATCAAACAATAAACGACTAGTTTCTAATTCGGTTTCAATAAACACTTCTTTTTTCACTAAACCTTTAATAACAGCGGTATCAAAAGATTTTAAAAGGATTGATTTTTTCACTAACCCTAATTGTTTTGCTGTTTCATCAGATTTTAAAAGATGTAATACATACAACAACACCTCAGCTTGTTTAAATGCTTTTTTCTCTAAAGTATCTAAAACATCTTTGAGTTGCGATTCATTATTTAATAGGTTTGGATGAACGCCAATATAATCAACCAACTTGGGTTTGTATTTATCTTTGATTTCTTCGTAAATAACAATAGCGCCTTTTTTAATTAATTTACTGATAAATACCTGAACAGTTTTAATTGAAAGCATGACACTGACATCGTCAAAACTTAATGATGCATTAGTTTGAAGTGCTTCTAAAACGTAGTGTTCTTTATCTGTAAAATAATCATATGGCATTTCATCCAAACTAAAATCTGGATTCAACGTAATATGAGATGTACTACTTAACTTCAATCCACTTGGCAATGCTGCATTCATCACATCCCCTGGATTACATAAATAGTATTGCGCAATCCAATCCCATAATTGAAGCTGAGATGCAGTAACTATTGGCTCATCATCTAAAATAGTTTCAATGTATTTTGCCACATATTCCTTTGGAGGATTTTGATGAACAGAATAAACAATGCCTGTATAAAACTTAGATTTCCCAAACTGAACAATGACGCGTTTACCGATAGCAATAAACTCGTTCATTTCTTTGGGAATACGGTACGTGAATTTATTAGCTACAGATAGCGGAACAATAACATCTATAAACAATGTATCGTTATTCTCCATCATTAACTAATTAATGCTACTAAAAATACGCCAGCAATCATCGACATAATTTTAGCCAGGTTGTATTTATGGTTTTCTCCTGTTTCAAACATAATTGCTGTTGAAATATGTAAGAAAATACCTATCACAACGGCGAATGATAGCTTTAAGAATCCATCGTAATTTTGAACACCAACAGAATTTAAGATATAACTAATTAAACAACCCAACGGTGCCATTAAAGCAAAACCCAACAGTAAGAATACTGTTTTTGCTTTAGATGTTTTATGTTCTAGTAATAATGTCACAAAAGCAATAGCTATTGGAATATTGTGAATGGTAATACCAAACACTAAAGATTGTTGTGTAGATAATACAGCCTGAGAATGTTCTGCTATAATTCCACTTTGATAAATAGGTAAACCTTCTAATAATGAATGAAGGTACAAACCTGCAATCATACCTAAAGGTAAATGTTTTTCGCAGGAATGAGAATGCGCGTGTGTGTGACCGTGTTCAATACCAGTACTAAAATATTCTAATACAATTTGAATAAAAAAACCAACCAAAATAAACAACCCTATGGTTTTGGTATTAGTTCCCTCATAACATTCGGGTAATAAATGAGTAACCGAAATAGCAAATAAATAGGCTGCGCTAAATGCCAATAAAAAACGTAGGTTTTGTGCTTTAATTTTTAAAGACAAAAAGACAAGTCCCGTAACTAATACCGGCAAAGACAATAATATCGTTAATAACCAAAGACTCATTTTTTTTGTAATACTAAAATTAAACGTGGAGATATATTGACATCAAATTCTTGCAATTGATAATTTCCAAAAGTATTTAATACATTCAAATTACATTCTTCGGCTAATTTTTCGAAATAGGATTTGTCAAACAACTTCACTCGTTCTTCAAAATGAAAATCTTGTCCTTTATCAGTGAAATCAATACTTTTAACAACTGTATTATTTTCTATTTTTTTTGATATATTAAATGCGATGTCATCCATTATCTTAGTATCGGTTTCAACCATACTATTTTTCACATATTGCGCATTTAAATAATCAAACACAAATAGTCCTTTTGACTTTAAACTTTTTTGAACCGAATCAAACACATGTAAATCATCTTCTCGTTTCTCGAAATACCCAAAACTTGTAAACACATTAAATACCACATCAAAATAATTTGTCCTGAATAGTTTTCGCATATCGTGTTCATAAAACTCAAGCGTTTCATTAGCACTTTTATTAGCTTCTAAAATACTTTGAGGTGATAAGTCTGTTCCAATAACATTTAAACCTTTTTTATTTAAATAAATACTGTGTCTTCCTTTTCCACAGCATAAATCCCAACATTTTGCATTAGATTGAATTTGCAATAATGAGGTTATATTATCCATAAATAAAGCCGCCTCTCTTATTATCATATTCTTTATAAGAATATGATAATAAGATGTATCGAACCAAGAAGAAAACCACTCTTTTTGCATAGTTTACAAATGTATTAAAACAAAAACACCGAACTATATAAGCTCGGTGTTTTTTAATCGAGGTTAATATTATCTAGCAATAACTTTTACATATTGATATGGACTGTATTTTTTAGTATTATTACAATCACCTTCATAAGTAGGTCCACGAACTGCTGAAACTTTTACAAAAACGATTTTACTAGCATCTCCACCTTTTGCAGCAACTGCTGCTTTTATTTTTTCTTCCATTTTACTAGCACGAGTTTGAGCTAATTCTGTGTTACTTGAGAAAGTTTTGGTAGGTACCTGTGAAGCACTAGACATAATTTTTACCTTAGGGCTACATTCTTTTAATTTACTTACAATGCCATTAATTAATATTTCCCAGTCACTAGCATCTTCTACCTCGTTTTGATTATATGAGAAAGTATGTTTATAAATTACAGGCGAGCCACAAGCAACATTTGGTTTGTATTCAGGAGTATTATTGTTTTTATTTGAAGCTACTGCTGCATCATCAATATATAATACCTGAGTAATTGCTTTACTACCTTTTACTCCAAGTGTATTAAAAGAGCTAACTTTAGATTTTTTTCCATTTGCATCTGCTACTATAGTGTATTGTTTATCAAGAGTTAACACTGTTCCATCTTTCTTACCATTATTATCAACTTCATACATAACATCAGCTGCACCTTTTTCTGTTAATGTAATCTTAGCATTTGGAACAGGGGTTTGATCTTTTTTGTTATTTAAAACAATTGTATTTAAAATAATGCCTTTTGCTTTTACTCGAACGCTTCCTAATAATGCTACTGGCTCTAAGTTAATTTCTTTTTTAATTTCTTGATAAGCTATGTCGTTTGATACAAAAATATCTTCGTTATAAAACTCCTCTCCTTTTGATTGGTATGAGAAATTATAATTTTTGTTAGGTGGTAAAATAGTTGCAAAAGTTCCATTTTCTTTAGGCTTGTATTTCCCTACAATTTCGCCTGTTTCTTTATTTGTAACAATAATCTCTAAGTCCTCAGGAAGTTTTTCTCCATCTGCTGGTAAAATAGATCCTTTAAATAAAGCCAAAGGTTTTTCTTTAGCATCAGGAATAAACATTTTATAGATATCCTTCTCTCCATAGCCGCCATCTTTTCCAGAAGAGAAATATCCTCTCTTGCCATCAGGTGAAGTTACAAAAAACACATCATCATCAGGGGTATTGATAGGGAAATGCATATTTTCTGGTTCCGAGAATTTTTTATCTTCATCAATAACAGAAGCAAATAAATCAAAGCCTCCCATTGTTTTATGTCCTTTTGATGCAAAAATTAAAGTAACGCCGTCAGGATGAATAAATGGGCCATCTTCATCATATTTTGTATTAATAGTTGGCCCTACATTTAAAGCCTTACTCCAAGCCCCATTCGGTAATTTCACACAACGGTAAATATCTCTTCCTCCATATCCACCTGGTCTGTCAGAAACAAAATATAAAGTATTATTATCCGCTGTTAAACAAGCATGCGGTTCCCAATATTTAGAATTAATATCTGAGCCAAAACCTTGTAAAGAGCTCCACTCTTTTCCATCCCAGGTACTGTAATACAAGTTACCATTTCCGTTATCATCCTTAAATACAATTAAGGTTTGACCATCTGTTGTTAAATTCACAGAAGCCTCATGACCATTCGTATTAATATATTGAGAAATAGATTTAGGGGATGACCACTTTCCATCTTCATTTTTATAAGCCACTACAATATCCTCGTAATATTGCCCTTCAGGTGTTTTTTCACCTCCTGTGCTTGTGTTTCGTCTTGTTGTATAAATTAAAGTAGCTTCATCTGCACTTAAAACCGGACTATAATCAGGATATTCGCTATTAATACTATCTCCTAAGTTTTCAATTTTTACGTTTATAGG
>JBBIUW010000038.1:0-11724 GCA_037440045.1 Sphingobacteriaceae bacterium | reverse complement strand
CCCTCTCCTGGGCTCGAACCAGGGACCCCATGATTAACAGTCATGTGCTCTAACCAGCTGAGCTAAGAAGGAATCCTTTTTCCTTATTTAGGAGTGCAAATTTAATATCTATTTTGTAAATAAACAATATATTTGTAAAAATTTTTAATCTTTTTTTATGAGTCTATTAGTAGTAGGTACAGTAGCGTTTGATGCTATCGAAACACCTTTCGGAAAAACCGATAAAATTGTTGGAGGAGCAGCTAGTTATATAGCTTTAGCGTCATCTTACTTCACCAAAGAAATAAATTTAGTATCTGTTGTTGGGGACGATTTTCCTCAAGATTTTATGAATACTCTTAAAAATCAAGGAGTTAACTTGGACGGTTTGCAAATTAAACAAGGCGAAAAATCGTTTTTTTGGAGCGGTCGTTACCATAACGATATGAATTCTCGTGATACTTTAGATACACAGTTAAATGTATTAGGTGATTTTAACCCAATTGTTCCTGACTCATACAAAAATTGTGAGTTCTTAATGTTAGGTAATTTAATGCCTAGCGTACAACAAAAAGTATTAGCTCAATTACCTAACCGCCCAAAATTAATTGTATTGGATACCATGAATTTTTGGATGGATATTGCAATGCCTGAATTGTTAGAAACATTAAAAGGAATTGATGTTTTAACTATCAATGATTCTGAAGCACGTCAATTATCAGGAGAGTATTCTTTAGTTAAAGCAGCTCAAAAAATCTTGGCTATGGGACCAAAAGCTTTGGTAATAAAAAAAGGTGAACACGGTGCTTTATTATTTAATAAAGATGAAGTGTTTTTTGCGCCAGCACTTCCATTAGAAGACGTATTTGATCCAACAGGCGCTGGAGATAGTTTTGCAGGTGGTTTTATAGGTTATTTAGCTAAAACAAAAGATATTAGTTTCGAAAACATGAAGCGTGCTATCATCTTTGGTTCTGCAATGGCTAGTTTTACGGTTGAAAAATTTGGAACTGAGCGTTTAATTGGCTTATCTCAAGCAGATGTAACAGATAGAGTTCAGGAGTTCGTTGATTTAGTTCAATTCGATATCTCTTTAGTTTAATTTTTATATAAACTCTAAAGCCTTCTATTGAAAAATAGGAGGCTTTTTTGTTTTAGTAAAGTGACAATTTAAATTGTAAATTAGCGTTAAATAATCAGCTTGAAATTATTCTTTTCCATAGCAATTAGTTTTATAATGGGAAGTTCGTTTTTATATAAAACGTTGGAAAATCCTATACGCATTCTTTTTTCCGAAAAAATAACTCATGTTGAAGTAGATGGATTTGGTAATATTTATATCATTCAAAACGATCAAATTGTAAAGTATAATGCTAATGGTGTTTTGCAAAAAAAATTTAGCGTAAAACGCTACGGTAAAATTGATTTTGTTGATGCAACTAATCCACTTAAAATTTTAGTTTATTATAAAGACTTTCAGCAAATTGTTTTTTTAGATAATCAATTAACGGCTTCCAGTAATGCTATTTCTTTAGAAACAATTGGATATGAACAAACTAGTTTAGTATGTTCATCGGCTAATAATAGTTTTTGGATTTTTGATAAGCAAAATAATGAGTTGTCTCGATTTAATGCAGAATTAAAATCACTTGTTAAAACAGGAAATTTAAAACGCATATTAGACGTGGATATTAAACCTAATTTTATGTTAGAACATAATAATTATGTGTATTTAAATTGTCCTAACGAAGGGATTTTAGTATTTGATATCTATGGAACTTTTTATAAAACAATTCCTCTTAAAAATTTAAAAGAATTTAATGTGGTTAATGGTGATGTGTTTTTCTTTGAAAATCACCAATTAAAACAATATCAATCGCAAACATTTAATACCATACAAAAACAATTTTCGGATACAATAATGGTAGACGCTTTTTGGAGAAACAATAAAATCTATAAGGTGTACGCCGATTCTCTGGTCTCAGAGTAAATTACTCAGTTTTCTAAAAATGTGTATTTTTAGCTTATGAATAAATTCTTACTACTTTCTATATATACTTTTTTATTTTCTTTTACATCTCTATCACAAACCAGCTATACTCAAACAGTGAGGGGCCAAGTTGTAGATAAAGTCTCTTCGGTTGGACTTCCAGGAGTTGTAGTTCGATTAAAAAATGATTCAACTAAAAAGCATGTGGTAACTACAGATGCTAACGGCTATTTTAAATTAGAAGGCATTGCTGTTGGTCGTCGTTCGTTTGTGGTGAGTATGTTTGGTTATAATACATTGCCTTTAAATGACATTGTTATTTCTTCTGGTAAAGAAACTTTTTTAAATATTGAGTTGGAAGAGTCTCTTGTGCAAATGGAGGAGGTTGTTGTAAATGCTGATGAACAAAAAGATGTGGTAACAGATATGCAGGCCGTTAATGTGAAAACATTTAGTATCGAAGAAACAGAACGTTATCCTGGTTCTCGTCAAGATCCTGCTCGTATGGCTTCAAATTTTGCCGGTGTGCAAGGCACTAACGATAGTAGAAATGACATTGTTGTTCGTGGAAATTCGCCATCTGGGTTGCTATGGCGTTTAGAAGAAATAGATATTCCAAATCCTAATCACTTTGCTGTTGCGGGTTCTGCAGGTGGACCTACGGCTATTATCAATAATAAATATTTAGCTAATTCCGAATTTTATACAGGCGCTTTCCCAGCCAACTATGGTAATGCTTTGGGCGGTGTGTTTGATTTAAAAATGCGTAATGGAAACAATCAAAAACACGAACGTACTTTTCAGTTTGGTTTATTAGGAACGGAGTTGTCTTTAGAAGGACCAATTAATAAAGAAAAAGGTAGTAGTTATTTTATTAACTACAGATACTCTACACTTAAAATGTTATCAGGCTTAAATATCAAGCTTGGAACCAGCGCTGTGCCTCAATATCAAGACGGCGCTTTTCGTTTTAATTTCCCAACTAAAAAAGCTGGTGTATTTTCGTTAAGTGGAATAGGAGGGATGAGTACCATTAAAATTATTTTAAGTACTCAAACCGAAAGACCAAAAGAATTGTATGGCGATTTAAATCGTGACCAATATTTTGCTTCAAATATGGGGGTGGTTATTTTAAATCATGCTTATTCTTTTAATAGTAGAACATTCATGAAAACATCCTTAGCATATAGTGGTCAGGGTTTAAATGTAGATCATTACTTAGTTTTGCGCGATAAAGATTTTAAACCTAATGACACTTTACCACAAATTTTAGGATATGATTTTTTAGAAACAAAATCAACTCTGGCTTGGTATGTGAAACATAAAATAAATCCAAAAAATAGTTTTAAAACGGGCTTCTTTGCAAATGCCTTTCATGTTAATTTTTATGATCAGGTTAAAATTAATTCAAGATATGATACCATTGCTCAAAGTATATTGGATAAACCTTATAAAACGCGCATCAACAGTCAGGCAGATTTTTATTTAATACAACCTTATTTTGCCTTTGTACATAAGTTTAATGAAAAATGGAGTACTAATTTAGGCGTGTTTGCTCAATATTTAAGCTTAAGTAACAGTTGGGTTGTTGAACCAAGAGCTAGTTTACGATATCAGTTTAAAGCTAATCAATCTTTAAATTTAGCTTATGGTATGCACAGTCAAATGCAACCAACTTATTTATATTTTGCAACACCTGATAGTTTAGTAAGAGATGGTAAAGTGTATTCTAATCCTGGAAAAATACAGGACAATAAAAATTTAGGATTTAGCAAAAGTCAGCATGCGGTATTGGGCTATGATTTACAAATCTCAAAATATTTTAGAACTAAACTAGAGGCATATTATCAATATTTGTGGGATATTCCGGTCTATGCTGTTCCATCAAGTGTGTCGTTATTAAATAGAGGAGCAAGCTTTAATAGATTTTTTCCTATTTACACAATGGAGAATAAAGGTACTGGTTATAATTATGGTTTAGAATTTACACTTGAGAAAACATTTAGTAAACATTATTTCTTTTTATACTCGGCTAGTTTATATGATAGTAAATACACTGCAAGCAATGGAAAAACATTTAATACAGATTTTAATGGAAATTACATGATGAATTTACTAGCAGGTTTGGAGTATGAAATCGGTAAGTCTAAAAAGAATTCAATTAATGTGTCTACTAAATTTACTTATGGTGGAGGTAAACGTTATTCGCCAGTTGATGTAGCGGCCAGTAATGCAGTAATGGATGTGGTTGCAGATAACAATAAAGTAAACACGTTACAATTTAATCCATATAACAGATTAGATTTAAGAATTGCTTATAAAATCAATAAAAAAAGAGCTACTTATGAAATAGCATTGGATTTAGTAAACATCATGAATACTAAAAATGTATTAGCCTTAAGTTACGCTCCAGATCCCGCAAATATTAATGCCGACCCATTAATTAAGAATTATCAGTTAGGCTTTTTACCGTTGTTTTATGTTAAAGTCGATTTTTAATTTTTTTTTAATTTTTGTTTCTGTTTCGTTATCGGCGCAGGTAATTAATATCGAAAACAAGCGCTTTTTAAATGATACCAATGGTTGGGTAGGTAATGTAGATTTTAATTTCAATATTTATAATAATACGCAACAAGTATTACAATTTTCTAATGCTATTCGAGTTCAGTATCAAAAAAATAAAAGTCGTTTTATTTTACTGAATGATATGAATTTTATTAAGGCAGGAAATACAGATTTTGCAAACGCTGGTTATCAACATTTTAGGTACAATTATAAAGTGAGTAAATGGTTAACCATGGAGGCATTTACGCAAACACAATATAATCCTGTTTTAAAATTAGATTTCAGATATCTATTGGGAGCAGGCCCTCGTTTAAAAATTTTAAAAAAAGAAAATGCACGCATTTATGTTGCAGCATTGTATATGTATGAGTACGACGATATAGTAAATGATAATGTTAATCTATATGAACATCGCATCAGTTCGTATTTAACTTGTACTTTTTCTGTTTTTAAAACAGTTGAGCTAACAAGCACTACATTTTATCAGCCGAATATAAATAACACTGCTGATTATAGGATAGCTAATGATAGTGGACTAGAGATACATATTAATAAACATTTAAATTTTAAATCCACATTTAATATGTTGTATGATACGCGTCAGCCTGAAGGAATAACAGATTTAGTTTATTCCTTTAAAAATGGCTTATCAATAAAATTTTAGAAATTACTTTTTAGTAGTGTCTGCAGGGACAGCGCCCTCTTTGGGTTGAATAGCTACTTCTGCCATAGCTGCATCAATTACACGGCCAATAGAATCTGAAATACGATTTGCATTTACATGCATTTTCACTCTGTCTTCTGCTGCGGGTTTGCATTTTGTAAATGTAAAAGTTAAAAGAGTAGCGGATAGAATGATAAAAGTCTTTTTCATGAATCTAAGTTAAAATTTATATTTCGAATGTAAAGATAATTTTTTGTTGCGTAAAGAAATTAAATTTTTTTATGAAGAATTAATGCAAAGTAGTGTTTCTTTAAAAATAAAAAGCCCACGTATCTGTGATACGTGGACTTTTCCTAACTAACTAAACACAAATTCTTAGTGTCCTGCGTGAGCAGCTTCAGCAGCTGGAGCAGCAGTTTCAGTTGTAGCAGCAGCAGCAGTTGTATCTGTAGCAGCTTCCATAGCTGTAGATAAGCTAGCTTCTAAAGCAGCAGAGATAGAATCAGCAGTATGTTTTGCTTGTTCTTCGATTTTTGCTTTTTCTTCAGCTGATTGACCACAAGATACTACAGTTGTAGCCATGATAGCTACTGCGATAATTGAAAATAATTTTGTCATTTTTTAATTTTTTAAGTTGTTTTGTTGTTATTTGAACATTTATACCGAAACTTTAAAATAGTAACCCGAAAAAATTAAAAAATAATCAATTAATCTGTAACTATTTGATGATCAATATTTTAAAATTAAAATAAATAATGGTTACCTCCTTTTTTTAGGGAAAAAGAAAGAGAATTTTAAGACGGAAAAGGGGTTATTTTGCCAAAAATTCGCTGACAACTTTTTCAGCTTTTACAAAGGCATCTTCTAGCACTTCATTTAGGATAAAAACATCAAATAAATCAGCTGTTTTAAGCTCTTTTTCGGCTTTTTCTACTCTTCGTGCAATGCTTTCTGGGCTATCTGTGCTTCTAGAGTTTAAACGTTCTTCTAAAATTTTAATGCTAGGAGGCATAACAAATACAGCTAAGGCTTTTTCTCCAAATTGTTTTTTAAGGTTCAATCCTCCCTCTACATCAATGTCAAAAATCACATGCTTACCTTTTGCCCATATACGGTCAACTTCACTTCTCAAAGTACCGTAGTGAGTTCCAGCATAAACTTCTTCCCACTCTAAAAACTCCTTATTATCAATTTTTTGTTTAAACTCATCTACAGATAAGTAGTAGTAATCCTTGCCATTTTCTTCAACGCCTCGTTTAGCACGACTAGTAGCCGAAATAGAGAATTCTAATTTATCAGGAAAGGTTTTAAGTAAATGACGTACGATTGTAGTTTTACCCGAACCAGATGGTGCAGAAAAGATGATGAGTTTGCCGTTTTCCATGGGCAAAGATAATTGTTTTTGTTAAATTAAAAATCAAGTAGGGTTATTTTCCTGATTCTTAAAAAAATCATATACTAAATTGGCTTTTGAATTACCAATAATAGCAGCTAATTCAGCTAATGTAGCTTCTTTAATGCCTTTTACTGATTTTAATTCGGTTAACAGTTTTTGAGCGGTTTTATCGCTAATGCCTTTAATTTCTGATAATTCAGTTTTAAAAGTTTCTCTGCTTCGTTTATTTCGGTGATGTGTAATTCCAAAGCGATGAGCTTCATCACGGATGTGCTGTATAACTTTTAGTGTTTCAGAGCGTTTATCTAAATATAAAGGAACCGAATCTCCTGGAAAGTATATTTCTTCTAGTCGTTTGGCTATTCCAATCACGGTTACTTTTCCCATCAAATTTAATTTCCGTAAGCTTGTCACTGCTGCCCCCAATTGTCCCTTACCACCATCTATAACTATTAGCTGTGGCATTGGTAATCCTTCTTCAATTACGCGCGAATAACGTCGATAAATCACTTCTTCCATGGTTGCAAAATCATCGGGGCCAACTACGGTTTTTACATTAAAATGTCTGTATTCTTTTTTTGCTGGTTTACCATCAATAAATACAGGCATAGCGCTTACTGCAAAATCGCCCTGAAAATTGGAGTTATCAAATCCTTCAATGCGCCTTGGTTCTTCCTTCATTCTTAAATCTTTCATCATTTGTTGCATGATGCGATCAGTATGCCTTTCAGGATCTATAATAGCTAATTGTTTTTCGCGTTCGCGTTTGTAGGACTCGGCATTTTTATAGCATAAATCCAACAAGTGTTTTTTATCGCCAATTTTTGGTACTATGTATTTTGCACCTGTAAACTCGAACTCTGGTTCAAATGGCACAAAAATTTCTTTACTTGACGAATTATGTCTTATTCTAATTTCGTTGATAGCAAAAACAAGCATTTCTTCGTCTGTTTCGTCTAATTTCTTTTTTAATTCCAGTGTTTGTGCTTGAATGATTGTGCCATTCATTACTTTAAAATAATTGACGTACGCTACTTTATCATCACTTAAAATAGCAAACACATCTGTATCTGTAATTGAAGGATGAACAATAGTAGATTTACTTTGGTATTTTTCTAATAATTCAATTTTTCGCTTAATATTTGCCGCATGTTCAAACTCGAGTTTATCGGCATGTTCTAACATTAATTTTTTTAAGTCGCGAATAGCAAAATTTATATCACCTTTAATAATTTCTTTAATATGGCTTATTCCTCTGTCATAATCTTCTTCACTTTGCTTGCTAACGCATGGGGCTTTGCATTTTCCAATCTGAAATTCTAAACAAGCGGTATATTTTTTTTTATTAATATTTTCCTGACTTAAATCCAAATTACAAGTTCTTAAAGGATATAATTGTTTGATTAAGTCTAATAAAATATACATCGTTGTTACTGATGGATACGGCCCAAAATATTCACTTCCATCTTTTTTGAGCTGACGTGTTTGAAATACCTTTGGGAAAGGTTCATTTTTTATAACAATCCACGGATAAGTTTTGTCGTCACGCAACATAATGTTGTATTTGGGCGTGAGACTTTTAATTAAATTGTTTTCTAATATCAATGCATCCATTTCGGTATCTACCTTTATGGTTTTGATATCAGCAATTTTTTTTACCATTACTCGTAATCGAGCGGTGTCATGTTCTTTTGTGAAATAAGATGTAACGCGTTTTTTTAAATTTTTTGCTTTTCCTACATAAAGTAAATTATTGTCTATGTCATAATATCTATAAACACCTGGTGTTTCTGGTAGTGTTTTTAGGATACTTTGTATATGTTCTGAAAATGCTTCTGACACTTTGTAAAGTTAATTGTTTTACTTAATTTGTAGCATCTTTAAAAACAAAACTATATTTATTTCGGCACTTGATTGGGGTTTAGGACATGCCACACGGTGCGTACCGTTAATAAAACAATTAATGGTAGATAATGTTGTGATTTTGGGAGTAACAAAAACAACTTCTTTAATTTTTGATGATGAATTTCCACAATTGCAAAAGATAGTGTTAGTTCCTTACGGTATAAAATATTCTGTAGCTTTTCCAGTAGCAGTTAAGTTACTTATGGATGCTCCAAGAATTTATAGAGTTATTAATAAAGAGAAAAAACAATTAGCACAAATTATAGATAAATATAATATTGATGTGGTGATTAGTGATAATCGATTTGGATTGTGTTGCGATAAGGTAGAAAGCATATATATTACCCATCAATTAAATGTTCAAGCAGGAATATTTTCTGATATTGCTAACAAAATCCATCATCATTATATCAAGCAATTTAATGCTGTTTGGGTTCCAGATTTTGAAGATGAAAAAAAATCTTTGGCTGGAAAATTATCCCATCATTCTTCTTTGAATAATGTTACTTATATAGGTTCCTTAAGTCGCTTGAATTTGGTGGATGAAGAGACAGATGGATTTGATTATTTATGCATCCTGTCAGGTCCTGAGCCTTTAAGAACGGAATTGGAGAGAACTTTAATAAATAAAGCAAATCAAAGCGATAAGCAAATTTGTATAGTGAGAGGTACAACTAAAGAATTAAAAAGCTTCACCAATAAAAATGTTAAGACCATAAATTCGCCAAGCGCAAAAGAATTATCTAGTCTTATTATAAATTCAAAAACTATTGTTTGCCGAAGTGGCTATAGTACGTTAATGGATTTACACCATTTAACAAAGCAAAATTGTATTTTAATCCCAACTCCTGGTCAGGAGGAACAAGAATATTTAGCGCAGTTGTGGAGCACTAAATCTGGTTTCAAGATATTGCACGAAAAGGATTTGAAGTCATTTAAATTAGATTAACCAATTCACAATTACGGTTTCATAACTCTGACTTAGTCCATTTAATTAAAGCCTAAATACCTCTAAATTCGGGGTGATGTATTTAGTAAAAAAAATAGGTTTTTATGCATTTATAGTTGCCTCATTGGCGTTTGCTATTTGGGGCTATTTTCGTTTAGTAGAAAGTAAAGCACCTAATACATCTGTTTTAGAACACATTCCTTCCAGCGCTATGTGCGTTGTTGAAACAAAAAATTGTAGCGAATTAGTATCTCAGCTTACCCGACAAAATTTAATATGGAATGCATTGTTAACTAATGAGTCAATGTTAGTAGCTCAAAATGGCATTCGTTATCTAGATTCCTTAGTTAATTCTAATTCATCGGTAGCCGATGTTATAGCAGATAACTCTTTGTATTGGACTTTTTTAAAGCAAGATAAAACAACAGAGCATCTCATTTTATTTAAAGTAAAAGAGAAGAGTAATGAAGATTTATTTGTAGATTTTTTCAAAAGTGCATTTTCGAAAGATGATGCTGTATCATCGTTTGATGCATTTTATTTTACTAATAACAAACAAAAATGGTTATTAACTTATAAAGATGGAATAGTTTACTTGTGCTCTGATTTAGGGTTATTGCAAAATGCAATGGAGCTTAAAAAAGAAGAATCTTTAGCAACAAATAAATCATATTTAGATTTATTGAAATTAAATGGAGAACAGAAATCACAAATTTATTTTAATCACAACTTCACGCATTTATTATCTAAACAGTTATTTACTCAGCAGTCGTTATTTGGATTAGAATTACAGTTAAATGAAATTACATTAACTGGTTATTCTACAGATGATAGTTTGTCGTTGTTTAATAGTTTAAAAAACCAAAGCGCTCAAAGTATTACAGGTTTTGAGCATTTGCCAAATAATCCTGTATCTATTCAAGGTGTTGCTTTAAGTGATGTGGATTTATTTTATAAAACTTTGAAACGTCGATTTACAAATGATTTTGTCTTAGAAAACGAATTAGCTTGGAAAACGCTTAATGATAGCGCAATGTATAATATTCAAAACGAAAGTTATGAAAACATTGATGGCGAAATTTTATCTGCAACTTATGTTGTTGAAAATGTGAATTCGCAGGTGTTAAGTTTGAAAATAAAGGATACAGAAAAAGGCGAATTTCTTTTAAAGTTAATGAGTGATAGTGTTTTATCAGTAAACGAAAATAAAATTTATAAAATAAGTACAGATTTTGCACATAGTTTTTCGTTTCAACAATCGGATATAAAAAATCAATATGCATTTTTAGATAAAAATCACATTTTGTTTTTTTCTAATAAAATGATTTTAAATTATTTTCAGCAATCTTTTAGTAATAGTGATTTACTGGGAAAAAATTCAGCATTTATGAATTATGCTAATGATAATTTAATGTTGGAATGTAATTATTTATATTATGAAAATTCTGAATTGATAAAACAGTATAATTTAAATTCTTTTATTAATTCAGAAGAATTATGGAAAGCAGATAAGGCAACTTCGCAAATATCATTAACTGCAAAAAATTACAAAAACAGTATTCAGGTTCGTTTAAATGCAAGTCAGGCGCAGCAAAAAGCAGATGCAGTAAGCAATTCTTCGAACGCTTTATGGACGTTTGCAGCAGATTCTGCAATTTTAACTAAGCCTTATTTATTTACAAATCACTTAACTCAAGAAAATGAGTTATGTTTTCAGGATAATGCCCAACAATTATATTTAATCAATTCAACTGGTAATTTAATTTGGAAAAAGAAAATTAATGAATCTATTCAATCTGATATTTATACAGTGGATATTTTTAAAAATGGTAAACTACAATTGCTATTTAACTCAGACAACTACTTACATTTAATTGATAGAAATGGGAATTATGTTCAAGGATTCCCAGTTAAATTACCATCTAAAGTCACTTCTAATTTAACGTTATTGGATTATGAGGGCAATAAAGATTATCGTTTGTTTATTGCGTGTGCAGATAAACGTATTTATAATTTTTCATTATATGGTATAAAAACTGAAGGATTTATTCCTGTTAAAACTGATGCAGAAGTAATATTGCCAATTCGTTATGTGCGTGTTGGAGCTAGTGACTATTTAATTACGGCCGATGTTTCCGGAAGAATTTACGCGTTTAGCAGAAAAGGAGAAGGGCGTATTGATTTTAAAAATAAAACCATCGAAAATCTAAATCATTTGTATGTATTGGGAGGAAACAATTTAGATAACACTAAGCTAATATATGTGGATGATAAAA
>JBBIUW010000037.1:0-11758 GCA_037440045.1 Sphingobacteriaceae bacterium | reverse complement strand
AATGTTTTAGTGGTTAACGAATTATTATAATAAATATTTGTAGGATTGTTGGATGTTGAAATATTTCCATCACCAAAACTCCATTGGTAATTTATAACATTATTAATACTTGGGAAATTTACAGTTAGTGCTGAGCAACCGCTATCAGGAGTTGCCACAATATTAAATTCTGGTTTGGGATGAATAATGATTGGAGCAATAAGTGTATCTCGGCAATTATCTGCTGAGGTAGCAATTAATTGAACTGTATTGGTAATGTTACTCGTGGTAGTGTTTACAAACTGTTGTGATACATTAGTGTTACTCGATGTTGTTACACCTAAATCCCAGTTGAAAGAGGTTGCTCCTAATGATGTATTGGTAAAGGTTAATAATTTAGGAGAACATCCAGGAGTATCAACTGTAAAATTAGCTTTTGGTTTATACAATACGGTAACAGGAATTGCCAATGAATCACGACATCCATTAGCATTAATTGCTACTAATGTGCAGCTGTATGTTTGGTTACTCGTGTTGCTGGTATTGGTATAACTGTGGCTTGTATTAAATGCGATATCCGTATTGCCATCTCCAAATTTCCAAAGGTACGATGTGGCAAACAAACTTGAATTGGTCATAGAGGTATTTAATGGCGAACATGATATCGTAGGTGTTAATGCAAAATTGGAAATTGGTTTTGCGTAAATTACAGGATACCCTAAAGTTGTGTCTTTGCAGCCATTGGCAGTAGTTGTAATAAGTTGTACGGTAAAGGTTAAATTATTGGATGCGTTTGTCGTATAAGTATGAACAGGGTTTGTGGTGTTTGATGTTGGGGTTAAATCACCGAAATTCCACAAACTACTAGTGGCTCCAAAAGTATTATTAGTAAATGTAATTGTTTTTGAAACGCATTTAGGCGTGTCTAAACTAAATGTAGCATTGGGTTTAAAATACGTAAGAATAGGAATCGATATGGAATCCTGACACCCGTTTGTAGACGTGGCAATTAAAGTACAGCTAAATGTTTGATTGGAAGTACTGCTTGTATTAATGTAGGTGTGATTAGTGTTAGTTGTTATTGATGTTGAACCATCACCAAATTTCCACAAATACGAGTTTGCAGAAATGCTGGTATTAGAAAAAGTAGTAGCTAACGGTGAGCAACCAACTGTTGGTGTTACAGCAAAGTTGGCTTGTGGTTTAGCAAAAACAACGGGGTAGCCAAACGTTGTATCTGCACATGAAAAGGCATTAGATGCAATGAGCTGTACTGTAAATGTTTGATTGGCAGTAGTTGTATTGGTAAATACATGTGTTGGATTTGGCGAAAAATTTAACGGACTACCATCGCCAAAATCCCATTCATAAGTAACAGCACCTAATACAGGAGGGAAGTTTACGCTTAACGGAGAGCATCCGCTGTTAGGAACCATTGTGAAATTAAATATGGGACGAGGGTAAACTGTTACGGTTAGTGAAGTGCTATCTTTGCACCCATTACTACTTGTTGCAATAAGTTGTGCAGTAAATGTTTGAATTAATAACGTCGTATTAAAGTATGTATGTGATACAACAGAAGCCGTTGAAGTGCTAGATGTCGCATCTCCAAAGTTCCATTTATAACTGGTAGCACCCGAAGAGTTATTGGTAAAAGTTACGGCTACTGGCGAGCATCCTGTAGGACCATTTACCGTAAATGAAGGTGTGGGCTTAGGAAATACAGTTACACTGGCTGTGTGAGTATCCGTACAGCCAGCTGTAGTAGAAGCTGTTTGAACAATTGTATAAGTTTTATTGGTTGTGGTTGTATTAGTAAATACTTCAGTAGGATTTGTTGATGTTGAAGTATTACCATTTCCAAAATTCCAACTATAAATGGTGGCATTTGTAGAATTATCTGTAAAGTTTACGGTTAATGTTGGGCATCCACTTAACGGACTTAATGTAAAGTTTGCAGTAGGTTTTACATTGATAGTAATAGATTGTGTAGTTGTGTCAGAGCAATGTGCGGTGTTTGCAATGAGTTGTATGGTGTATGTATTTTGAGTTGTGTATGTATGGGTAGGACTTTGAATAGAAGAAGTTGCTGTAGGAGAGGCGTCACCAAAATTCCAGTTCCAAGTTGTAATAGGATCTCCTGAACCACTCGTTGAATTATTAATAAATGATGCAGCAGAAGCAACGCATGCATTGGCCGCAGAAAAAGAAGCTACAGGTGTTTGATAAACCGTAACAGGAGTTGTAAATGAATGAACACAGGTATTAGCCGCGGTTACTGTTAATGAGGCTACAAAATTACCCACACTATTATAGTTTTGAGCAGGAGGTACCTGACCAATAAAAGTGTTTGAATTTCCGAAGTTCCAATTCCAGGCAATAGCACTAGTGGATAAATCAGTAAATGTAGCACCTGTTATAGAATTACATCCACTGTTTGGAGATAAACTGAAGTTGGCAGTTGGACGTGGTAAAATATTAATAACAACTTTATCAGTATCAGTGCAGGATGCACCGCCTCCACCAATTAAGGCAACAACCGAAACAGTGTAAGTTCCTGGTGTGTTATACGTAAAGGTTTGCACACCAAATGGTTTTGATACAAATCCTCCACCTGTTCCAAAATTCCATTTATACGAATAACCAGTAGGACTTGTATTGGTAAATGATACTGCAGAACCTTGACAAAATGGACCAGGACCAACAGTTAATCCAGCTGTTGGAGGATTTAAAATGGTAACTGATTGTACCTGAATATCCACACCGCATAAATTACTATCTTGTAGTTGAACGGTGTAAGTTCCAATTGAAGGATATGCAACTGTTAAAGGTGAAGTAGGGGGCCATGGTCGCCAGTTGATGATAGAGTCATGTCCTAATCCCCAGTAGTTTCCTAAGTTCCATTTTTCCTGACGTTGAAAAGTGTTTCCTTGAGGTACACAATTTCTATTTGTTGTATTGGTGTATGTAAATACATTATCAGGCCAACATTTTATAATGGCAGATGGAGTTATTGCCGCATCATCTTTATCGTAAATCTGAATAGGATTAAAGTTGGCAATGGTAGGAATAGAAGTACAATAATTTTTGGCTGTTAATGTAACAGCAGTTTGGCAATTAACTGTGCCTGGTAAATAATTGTGAGAAATGGTTTGTCCTACATTTGAATAACTGAATGTTTGCACAGGAGAACCATCTCCAAAATTCCATGTAAACCAAGTGGTTTCCGAAACATCTGTACTTGAATTTGTAAACAATAATGCCTTTGGAGCACAAATAGTTGTTACACCTCCAATAGGAATTTGAATAGAGGCATTAACAGGTTTCTCCATAACCGTAACTCCAGTTAATGTACAGCCTAATGATGGTATTGTTAATGTTACGACAAACGTATCAGGAGATGCTGAATTGTAAATGTGGTTAATTAGTGAGTTTGCAGAGTAGGAGGCCCCAACAGTATTTGCAGTTCCATCTCCCCAATTAATAGTGTATGCACCCCAACTTGTATTGGATGCAAAATTCATATTGTAAGTACCAGTTCCTTGGCAATCAATAAAATATGGTCTTGTAACCAAATTGCCCAAGTAATCATATATTTGAGGACATTGTGCATTTACTAATTTCGAACTAATTAGTAACAATAGAATATATAATGTGCGTTTAAGCATAAAAAAGTACAAAATAAAAACAGGTTCTATAAGCCGAGTTCTGTATTAATTACCAATGGCAATTAACTTTCATCATTTATCTATGCAGCCTACCCTCCCTAATATAACCTAGGTTATTGCTACGAGTCGCAGCAAAATTAGGGTTTACATGGCCTTACAACATAAGAGGTTTGTCCTATATAACTGTTACCAATTATACATGTGAGCTCTTACCTCACATTTTCACTATGACCCTAAAGTAAACTTTAAGGCTACTTGGTTTTCTGTGACACTATCTGTTATCTCAACATTTCTGTTGGGATACCCACCCTTTCAGGTGGCAAATTACCCTGCGTTGCCCGGACTTTCCTCCCTTAAAATAAAGAGCGATGAAACAAACCTGTTTTGTATAAAAATACAAAAAATGAGTGAAATAATTCTATTTTTTTTAGTTTTTTGAAGGAAAAAATAAAAACGAATGTTTTTTAATAAAACTTACATATAAAGTTTAAGTAAGTGTCGGCTCTTTGCTGAGCAATGATATCTAAACATAACATTAAACTAGCTTGAATGAGAAGTCCTAGGCCAACTCCTTTCCAAAAAATTTGAGATGATTTATAAAACACCATAAAGAGGCAAAAACCTAGAATAATACATGCAATTTCAATCCATTTATAAATCATGAAATTATGTAAAACAGTTTCAATACGAGGAATTTCAGTAGTTTGTATTTGGTGAGGATTAGTTTTGATGATTTGTTCTACTCTAACAATATCTTTCGGTGTTCTTAAATAAATTGAGCAGCCAACAATAAGTTGTATAGTGCCAATTAATAAAAATGGAATTGCAATTCCTTTAAAAAAAGAATACTTTATGATCCATAAAAAAAATAAAGACAAAACTATCGCAGCAATTCCAATGATGATAAAAAATAAACTTTCAATCTTTTCTTCTGTGAAATAGTTGATTATAAAATCTAAAGAATTATTCATTAAAAAGTATAGCTTAAATTTTAACACCAACAATACAAACATCATCCACTTGTTCTAAGCTGCCCTTCCAGTTTTCAAATGTTTGATTTTTACTTTTAATGGTATCGCATTGAGCAACCGAGTTGTTTATGTACAAACAACATAATAAAGTAAAAAGCGTCACTGTTTTCATGTTATAAATATACATTTTTATGCTAAAAAACATTAGATAAAATGGTATCTTTGCGATATAATGAAAACTAAAACTCGTAAAAAAAATAGTGTCAATGTCGTAACATTGGGATGCAGCAAAAATATTGTTGATAGTGAAGTATTAATGGGTCAATTAAAGGCTAATAACTTTAATGTTGAGCACGAAAGTGAAGACGATAATCACAATATTGTAATTATTAACACCTGTGGTTTTGTTGAAAGTGCTAAGCAAGAAAGCATTGATACAATTTTACGATATGTGGATGCTAAAAAAGAAGGAGCTATTGAAAAGCTTTATGTGACAGGTTGTTTAAGCGAGCGTTATAAAGGCGATTTAGAAAAAGAAATCCCAGATGTTGACGCTTATTTTGGTACACGTGAGTTGCCTAAAATTTTAAAAACTTTAAAAGCAGATTATAAAAAAGAACTAGTAGGAGAGCGTTTATTAACTACTCCAAATCATTTTGCTTATTTTAAAATTAGTGAAGGTTGCGATAGGCCGTGTAGTTTTTGTGCCATTCCTTTAATGCGCGGTGGACATGTTTCTGAGCCTATAGAGTCTTTAGTGAATAGAGCTAAACTACTTGCTAGCAAAGGAACTAGAGAGTTGTTGTTAATTGCACAAGATTTAACGTATTACGGATTAGATATTTATAAAAAACGTGATTTAGCTAATTTGGTAGACCAATTAAGTGATGTAGAAGGTATTGATTGGATTCGTTTACATTATGCTTTCCCTAGTGGATTCCCTATGGAAGTTTTAGATGTAATGAATAAAAGAAGCAATGTATGTAATTACTTAGACATGCCTTTACAGCATATTTCAGATAATATGTTGAAGAGTATGCGCAGAGGAATTACAAAACAAAAAACGATTGATACAGTTAATCAAATAAGAGATAAGGTTCCTGGTATTGCTATCCGTACAACTTTAATTGCTGGTTACCCAGGCGAAACAAAGCAAGATCATGAAGAAATGTTGCAGTGGGTTGCTGATAGTAAATTTGAACGTTTGGGTATTTTTACCTATTCGCATGAAGAAAATACACATGCGTATTCATTGAAAGATGATGTGAAGGAGAAAGTAAAAAAAGAAAGAGCTGATGCTGTTATGAAAATTCAGCAAGAAATTTCCTATAATTTAAATCAGGAGAAAATAGGTAAAACCTATAAAGTATTGTTTGACAGAAAGGAGAATGATTATTTTATTGGCAGAACTGAGTTTGATAGCCCAGATGTAGATAATGAAGTTTTAGTAAAAGCTACTGATGATAATTATGTAAGAATTGGTGATTTTGCAGAAGTTAAAATTACAGATGCAAGTGATTTTGACTTGTATGGCGATTTAGTGTAATGAATGAAATAAGCAACTAATAATTACTATAAGCTTATTTTAAGGAAGAGACAAAGGTTTTTTGATAATCTTCCCATTTTGTTTTTTGATAATCACCAGAACCATAATAATTTAAAATTGGTTCAAAACTAGCAGGTGGCATAAATCCTTTTAAAATGTCTAATCTTTGAATTTGGTTATTTAAAAATACAATAGATGGATACGCTAATTGATTATCAAGAATGGAAGCCGCAAATTGATGTGGAGCTTTAGGATTTGTTGGATCTGAACTTACAAACACATATTTGTCAAACTTAACGCTGTCTTTACTTTCTGCATCAAATTTCACGGCATAAAAATTATCATTGATGTATTTTGCGATACTTGGATTATTAAATGTTTGATTACTCATCATTTTGCAAGGTCCGCACCATGTTGTATAAATATCAATCATAATAGGACGTGGATTTTTTTTGCATTTAACATAGGCTTCATCAAATGTTATCCAGTTTACTAATGATTGCTCTTTAAATTCTGTGTATGTGTTTTCTGAAACAACGGAAAAAATGGAGTTATCCTGATTAATATAATTACTTACTCTGTTTTCTGGAGAATTGATAGAAGCTTGAAGCGTACTTTTCTTACATGTATAAAATGCAATGGCCAAAATAATAATGCCTGCCATTGATATATCTTTCCAGTTAAACATGCATTTTTAACTTCAAAAGTTATGCCGAAAACTGTTAAAATTGATGTAAGAAAAAATTAAAAAATGTATATTTTATTTAACTCCTCCCATTAATTTTTTCATGAATGGAGAAATGGCAATAAGTATTACACCTGCAATTAGGGCATATATCCCAAGTTGCTTATATCCCTCCGCATAAATGGTTAGTTTTTCTAAATTACTTGCGTTTTCAGATGCGCTGGCGATGTTAGCACCTAATAAACCCGCGAAATATTGACCGTATGCGCTAGCCAAAAACCACATACCCATAATAACCGCTTGCAATTTTGATGGAGATAATTTTGTCATAACCGATGTACCAATAGGAGAGAGGCACAGTTCCCCGAACGTAATGATAAACCAACCAAAGGCAAATAATCCTAATGATGAGATACCTTGTTCGTTGCTAAAGAATTTACTTGAATAGAAAATATAAAAACCAATGGCTAAGAATAAAAAACCTAAGCCAAATTTTACAATGGTATTAGGTTCAGCCTTTCTTTTAGCAAGCCATAGCCATAATAAACCTAATGGAGTAGCAAAAATAATAACGTATAATGAATTAGATGAATTATTTACTCCATTTGGATCTAATGGAATTCCAAGGATAGAATCCCCTAAATTATTAGCCGCAAAAATGCTCAATGAACCACCGCTTTGCTCGAAAAATGCCCAAAAGAAAATAGAGAATAACATAAACAAAAGAGCGGCAATTAATCTTTTGTTTTCTACTACCGAAAAGTTTTTCATTTCATAAACAACATATAATATAGCTAATGGTCCGATGGTATACATAAACCAATCTGTATATTCGGTTTTAGAAACCATGAACATGATTACAGGTACTGCAATTAATGAGCCCACAAACGTTGCAATTTCTTGTGTTAATCTGGTATTTTTTGGTAGATTTAAAAGAGGAGATAACCCAATATTTCCTAGTTTCTTTTGAGTTTGTGTAAACGTCAACAAACTAATCATCATAAATACAGACGATAAACCAAAGGCAACATTCCATCGACTGGACTCTGCAACAATTGTAGAAAGCATTTCTCCTTTACCAATAGCAATACAAGCATAACCTCCAAAAAATGCACCTGCATTAACTCCTGCGTAAAATAACATAAAACCGGCATCTACTCGATGGTCGCCATCACGGTATAAATTACCTACCATACTCGAAATATTAGGTTTAAAAAAACCAGTTCCAACTACATTAAAGGCTATTCCTAAAAAGAAAAAATCACTTGGGTTTATGGCTAATAAAATACTGCCTATAATCATTAATATACCACCCCAAAATAAGGAACGACGTTTTCCTAATATTTTATCAGCAAACAAGCCTCCTACAAAAGTAAATGCATACACAAAAGCTTGCGTAGCACCATATTGTAAATTAGCAACAACCTCATTAAAATTAAGGTGATTAATCATAAAGAAAACCAACATACCACGCATTCCATAAAATGAAAAACGCTCCCACATTTCGCTAAAAAATAATGGCCAAATTTGTTTAGGGTATTTACCTTCAAAATTTTGTATTTCTTCTATTGTTAGTTCTTTCGACATAATTGTTTGAGTGTTGAGGAAACCAAATATAATAAAAAACCTCTCTATACTTAGAGAGGTTTTAGGTTTTTATAAAAAAGAGCAAAATGTATTATCTTACACCGTGCATCATTTTTAAAATAGGTTTGTTTAATGCAATCATTACAGTACCTAATACAATTACGAATCCTGCAATTGTAGCAAAAATAGCAAATGCTCCTAAAGCCTCTACATATGCAGATACAAAACCACCAATTATGTTTGCTACAAATGTTGCTAACATCCAAACACCCATCATTAAAGATGCTAATTTAACTGGTGCTAATTTTGTAACTACAGATAATCCAACAGGAGACAAGCATAATTCTCCTAATGTGTGAATTAAATAGGTCATTACTAACCAAAATAAACTTGCTTTGATTGTAATATCCTGATTATCTCCTCCTCTTTCTGCTACTGCTCCTAACATAAAGAAGAACCCGATACCTAAAAGAATCATACCTAATCCCATTTTAACAGGAGTAGTTAATCTTTTTCCCAAGTTACTTGTCCAGAAAATTGAGAATAATGGAGCTAATGCAACAATAAATAAAGGATTTACTGATTGAAACCAAGAGGTTGGAATTTCGAAACCAAATACATTTCTGTCAATAAATTTATCAGTGTATAAACTTAAAGAAGAACCCGCTTGCTCAAAACCAGCCCAGAAGAAAATAACAAAAGCCGTTAAAATAAAGATAACCGTAACTCTTTGTTTTTCTTCTTTACTTAGGGGTTTGTCGATTTTTGGCGCTTCATTACTAGCATTAGCAGCAGCTTTTGCTTTAGCAGGAGATTCGCCAATGGTACCTAAATATTTTTTTGCTAAGGTGTTAAATAAAACTTGTCCTAATAACATACCTAAACCTGCAATTAAGAAACCATATTTGTAACCGTATGTTAATATTTTTCCAGTTTCATCTTTAACAGCAAATAAGTTTTCGGCAAATAAACCAATAACTAATGGTGCTAAAAATGCTCCTAAGTTGATACCCATGTAAAAAATCGAGAATGCAGAATCTCTTTTGGGATCACCTTCTTCGTAAAGTCTACCAACCAATGTTGAAATATTTGGTTTAAAAAAACCATTTCCAATAATTAATAAAAATAACCCCAAGTATAAACCTGCTTGAGAATTAATGCCAAATAGTACAAATTGCCCAACCATCATAGTTAAACCTCCAATGGTAATAGCATTTCTTTGACCTAAAAAACGATCAGCTAACCAACCGCCAATTAAAGGTGTGAAGTAAACGAAGCCTGTAAAGAATCCATAAATTAAAGAAGCAGATTGCTCATTGATTGCTAATCCTCCTTCAATAAAAGATTTTGTAAGGTATAAAATTAATATACCACGCATGCCGTAGTACGAAAAACGTTCCCACATTTCAGTGAAAAACAGCACCCTTTTTTTCTACAGTAACTTGTGCCATATTAAAGTTTGTGTGTTTTTAATTAGTCGCCTAAAATACCATTTTTTTACTGATTTGAGTATTTTAAATAACATTTTTGATAATATTTAGACAAAAAAATCCCCCCATCAAAATTGGTGGGGGGATAAAATTTTAAATGGTATTATATAACTATGATAGTTTTACGTTTACTGCATTTAATCCTTTTTTACCTTCTTGGATTTCGAAAGTAACGTTGTCGTTTTCTTTAATTTTGTCAACTAAACCAGTTACGTGTACAAAATACTCTTTTCCTGATCCTTCCTCTTTAATGAAACCAAAACCTTTAGTTTCATTAAAAAATTTTACTGTTCCTGTGCTCATTATTATTTTTTAAAAAATTGTTTATGCCCAAAGCTAATAATAAATATTTTAGAAAAAAAACTTTTTAAACAAAATATCTAGTCTATTTCTGGGCTAAATAAGACCTTACATTTTAATTAATCGTGCTACTGTTTTTTGTTTTCCATCTGTTACTTCAATAATGTATGAGCCATTTGCTATAGTAGAAAAATCAAATACGTTTGAGTAATTTTCTGTTAATTTAATTTTCTCTGTTCTTACAATATTCCCTAAAATATCATACACATTAATTACAGTTTTATTTTCATCTAAAACATTCATTGCATTAATATCCACTTTTACAGTACTTGAAAAAGGGTTAGGATATAATTGAACATTGAAATTATTTGAGTATTGATTTAAACCAGTTGTAGTTGCTGAAATAGCAAAGAATTTTTTGTTGATATCAAAAAATACATTACTTGTACTTGTTACTTTTACTCTACATGTAGGTTTAGTAACAGAAACCACGGGCATTACAATGTTTTCTGAACCATCGTTTGGTGTAGAGGCTAATGCTAAAGTAAATGTTGTGCCGTTATCAGTACTCACATAAATATCTACATTAGCACAGTTAATAGGAGCAACATCAGTTCCGTTTACAGACCAATTGATTGTTTGCGTAGAGCCGCTTGGATAAGTAATACCTGTAGTGCTTTGTGAAGTAACAGCGAATGGCCCTGCAGTACCATTAACGGTAACTGTAGTTGTAGCAGAGCAAACACCACCGCCGCCCATTTTATTATCGCGAGCTGTTAATCTAAATTTTAAAGTTTGTGCTGTAGTTGGTAAATATTCTCCAGCAGTAGTAGTATAAGTTCCCGCTAAAATCACTGATAGTTTTGGAAACACCCTTGTTGGAGAAGTGGTTGGATTATTAGACATGAAGAACGGTTTTGTTCCAATATTCCAACTTCCAGCAGTTGGGCCTGCGTCCATTTCTTCCCATTGATAAGTTAAGGCATCACCATCTGGATCGGTTGCAGAGCCAGTTAATTGAAAAGGAGTGTTTTTTGGAACCGTGATAGCTGTTCCTGCATTTACAGTGGGTGGATTATTACTTGTAGCTGTCATAACATCACAGCTATTCCCACCACCTGTATTAATAAAGTTTGTAATTTCATCATAACTCACACCATGAAAGTATGCAATACTGTGAGCAGCTAAATCTTGTCCTGTACAAATACCTGCATAAGCCATGATTGTAACGCCACTTCCAGGTTCCATAGCTGTAGAGGCGTTTCTATTACCAGAACAAGAACCTGCTGTGCCATTAAATGTGTGATTCCCACCAAACTGATGTCCCATTTCGTGCGCTACATAATCAATGTCATAAGCATCGCCAACAGGACTTGGACTTCCTGTAATACCACTTGCTTTTGAACCGCTTGAACAAACACAACCTAATTGAGCTAAACCGCCGCCGCCAGTACTAAAAGTATGACCAATATCAAAATTAGCAGAGCCAATTTGGCTAGTTATTAAGGACTGACTTTTAGAAATTAAAGTGT
>JBBIUW010000036.1:0-11816 GCA_037440045.1 Sphingobacteriaceae bacterium | reverse complement strand
TGAAAATCAAATTACACTATAGTTAAATCTATCTTAAAGATTCGTATCCATCTTACGGTAATGGATTAAAAAGAAAATGAGGAAAAGGATAGAATAAAAGATATTGAAAAAGAACCTAAAGGTATAGAGGTCTAAAAACATAAAGGTAACAACACGTACACAAAACATAATGATAAATAATTGTACGCCCCATTGTTTCATATGCCAAATACCAATTAAGGACACAAATTGAAGTGTAATGATAATTCCTAAAATCATTGGCACAAAATCGCCCATGCGTTTAATAGATGGCGTAAATAGCATTGGAAAAGCTAATAACACCAACACAATGGCTATAACAGTAATAATACTGATTGATTTTGGACGTTGTACTAATGCCATACTAATTGGTTCTGTCTTCGACAGGCTCAGACACCTGCATAATTATTATTGTTTTTAGTTTGTTCATATAGGTAACTGAGCTTGTCGAAGTTAATTGGTTCTAATTGCTTCTACAGGGTCTAATTGTGAGGCACCATAGGCTGGAATAAACCCACTGATAACTCCTATTAACACTGAAATAGTTAAACCTAAAATAATATTAGAACGTGTTAAGGTTATTTCCATATCAATAGCTCCATCGGCGACAAAGGTGAGCAGATATATGAGTAAGAGTCCTACAATGCCTCCCATTAAAGATAAAAATACTGATTCAAATAAAAATTGTGCAAGGATAAAATAGTTTTTGGCACCTAGCGATTTTTGTATGCCTATAAGGTTTGTTCTTTCGCGCACAGATACAAACATAATATTGGCAATACCAAATCCACCCACTAAAATAGAAAAGCCACCAATAATAGCACCTGCAATACCAACAATATCAAATAACCCATCAAAATTTTTGCTTAATAAATTGGTTTCATTCAATGCAAAATCATCATCGGCCAGGGGTTTCAATCCTCTTATGCCACGCATAATACCTGTTAACTCGTCTTTTAATTGCTCATTGGTTACACCAGGTTTTGCTTTGGCAGCAATAAACGGATCACTATTTTCGGATTTAACATCCATAAACAATCTTGCAAAGTTATAAGGTACCACCGCCTGATTATCCATCGTATTACCAAGCATGCTTTCACCTTCTTTTTTAAACAAGCCAATGACTTTACAGTTTCTGCCAGCCACTTTTACCGTTTTGCCAATAGGATATTCGTTATTTGGAAACAACCCATCGGCTATGGTATGCCCTAATATCACCACGTTATACCCGCCTTCGGCTTCATCTTCTCTAAAATAACGTCCGTCAACAATTTCAAAAGATTTTACTTGTCCAAAACCATACGACCAACCCGCTACAAGGGCATTTTCAATAGTATTGTTATTGTGCTTTACAGTTTTACGAGCTCCTATTCTAAACCCAACGGCTTCAATACTCTTTGCTTTTTTCTCTACTTCTGCCAACTCTTTATACTCTGGTACTGGCCTATTCATGTATTTCCACCAAGGGTAATCGGGACCAAAAGTCCATGGCCATTTCATCACAAACACCACGTTTTCGCCCAAACTTTGTACGCTACCTCTGATGTTTCTTTCTAAACTATCCACAATGGTAAACACTGTGATAATGGCAAAAATACCAATAGTAATACCCAACAAACTTAAAAATGTTCGCAGTTTATTTGCCACCAAGGAACTCCAAGCAAAAACTATACTCTCTTTTAACAGGGATAATACCATAGTGTAAATATATGTGATATTAAACTATAAAACAGAGTTTTTGTTTTAGCGGTTTACAGTTAGGATAGAGGGTTTGATCATAAATGTATTTTAGGGCAGTTTAGTACTTTTTAAGAGTTTATATCCGATATCTGCTTTGTGTTATTGCTCAATTAAACTTAAATTTGATTTTTAATGTTTTTGATGAAAACGGTTATTTACATATTTATTATTGGAATTTGTGCGTTGGCAACATTTTCGTGTAAAAACACGCATGCTTATGATAAATACGTAAAAGAATTAGATAGTTTAAAAGTAGTTGTTCAACAATCGGTAGATAATTTTAAAACGGTAGATAGTGTTTCCTGCTATCAAGCTAATATTAAACAAAAAACATATACTTTGTTTATCGATTCTCATCTTACAGATACTGTGAGTAAATCGGTTGCTGAGAGTTTACAAAATTTTCATTCGGTTGGAAAAGGCTTACAAGAATACATTGAGTTTCGTGAAACTTGGCTAAAGGACGCTCATTTATCTATAACTCAATTGCAAACATTATCACATGATTTAAAGAATGGAAGTATTAATGAAGATGAAGCCATAGAATTTATTAATAACGAGAAAAAACAAGCAGAAAAAATAATTGAAGAATTAAAAGTTAATACTGAAACCATCAGAAAAAATTTAGGAATTTATAATACTTCCTTGCCCGAATGCGAAAACTTAGTTAAACAGTTAAATGCGGGAGTATTGCCTGAATTGATTAACCCTAATATTAAATAATGCGTACTCTTATTTTATCTATCATATTGTGTTTAGCTAGTGTTACCAATATGGTGGCTCAAAAGCCTACTGATGATAAATTAGCTATGCAGTTTTATGAACAAAAACAATATGATAAAGCCGCTGATTATTTTGATAAGCTTTATGATAAAAACCCAGATGCATACTTTACTTATTATTACAAATGTTTAGTAGAAATAAAAGAATACAGCAAAGCCGAAAAAGTTTTAAAAAAGCAAATTAAACGTAACGAAACCGCATTTCATTTGTATGTGTGGTTGGGCAAGCTTTACAAGCTTCAAAATAATCCTGAAAAAGAAAAAGAACAATACAATAAAGCCGTTAAAGAATTAATTCCTATTCAAAATTATGTATTTGTATTGGCTCATACCTTTGAAGACGAAGGACTTTATGATTATGCTTTAGAGGTTTATAAAAAAGGGCGTAAAGAAACACGCGACTCTTATCCTTACTTTTATGAAATAGCTGAGATATATAAGAAGAAAGGCGATTTAAAAGCAATGGTGAATGAATATTTAGATGCTATTGAATTTAGAGAAAGTGAAATTTATACAGCACAAACAAATCTTCAGCAATCTTTAGGTTATGATGATAAAAACGGAGGTTTAAATAATCCCATTCTAAAACAAGAACTGCAAAAACGAATTCAACAAAACCCAGATAAACCGATATTTTCAGAGTTTTTGATTTTTTTATTGAATCAGCAAAAAGATTTTGAAGGCTCTTAATGTACAAAATAAGCATTAGATAAAAGAGAAAAATCGGACGGAACACGATTAATGGAATTAGCTAAACTCTGCATCAGTAATGAGAATTATTTAGTAGCAGAAAAATGCTATCAATATGTTATTAGTAAAGGAAAAGATAATCCGTACCACGATGTTGCAAATATTGAAAAATTAAATGCTAATTATCTTCAGCTTACAAGTCAGCCAAATACAGCAACAGCGGATGTAGTGTTACTTAACAACAATATTGAGGCAGCAATAAAAGAGTATGGCATTAGTAATATGACTCTGCCTCTCATAAAAAAATCTGCATTATTAAAAGCCTACTATTTAAACAAACCACAAGAAGCCATTCAATCGTTAGAAGAAGTCATTACACAATATACATTTGATAAAACTATTGTTGCTGAAATAAAATTGGATTTAGGCGATATGAATTTATTGGTAGGAAACATTTGGGATGCTTCGTTATTGTATTCGCAAGTTGAAAAAGATTTTAAATACGATCTTGTTGGACAAGCAGCAAAATTTAGAAATGCAAAATTGAGTTACTATGCCTCTGATTTTGGATGGGCCAAAACACAATGCGATGTACTAAAAGGTGCAACCACAAAAACCATTGCTAATGACGCTTTAGATTTATCATTAGTGATTTCGGATGCTATTGGCATTGATACAAATGCTGCGCCATTAAGCATGTTTGCCTCTGCTGAATTATTAGTACTACAACACCAATACGATAAAGCCATTGCCAGACTAGACAGTATTAATTTGATGTTTAGCGAACATACATTGGGTGATGATATTTATTATAAAAAAGCTGAAATTTATAAACTCACCAACCGTTATGCAGAAGCTGCTAAAATGTATGAAAACATTCTTGAGTTTTATCCAACGGAATTGTATGGTGACGATGCTTTATTTAAAGAAGCAGAATTATACGAACGCTATTTAAACGACAAAGAAAAAGCAAAACAACTTTACCAAGATGTATTAGTAAAATATCCCGGTAGTATCTATGTTGTGGAAGCAAGAAAGCGATACAGAGATCTAAGAGGAGATATAGTTAATTAATGAATTATAGAATAAATAAGATAGAGAGAATTTTAATCAACAAACCAATATTTCATTAACTCAATAATTAAATAGCAACTAATTAAATAAATAATTTTTTAACTCAATAAATCAACAACTAGTCATGTATATATATAACGTAACAGTAAGCATTGATAAGGGATTAGCCGCAGATTGGTTAAACTGGATGAAAACGGTGCATATACCAGATGTGCTAAACACAGGGCACTTTACAGGAAATAAAATTTGTAAAGTATTAAACGTAAACGATGAAGGAGAAACGTTTTCGGTGCAATACAGTTTCGAAAAAATGGAAGACATAGAAACGTACCAAAAAAATCATGCATCGCGTTTGCAAGCCGAACACAGTAAACGCTACGAAGGAAAATACGCTGCGTTTAGAACCTTGCTTGAAATTGTTTAATGAAATGGATAATTTTCATATTATTTGTTAGTTTACAACTAAATTGTTTTTCGCAAAAGATATTGGAGATAGATAGGGTTAGATTTAATAAATTCAAACCAATTCAACTTTTTAACGAGTCTTTTTTGGAATATAAACTAAAAGGTGAACGTAGTTATAGAATTAAGAAAATGGTAAACATGACTGATAGTTTAATTATTTTTTCTGACGACAGTAAAATTAATATTTCTCAAATAAAGGCAATTAAACTTCGGGATGCTAATCATCTTTTCCCATTACTTAGTGGCTTTTTTTATACTGGTGGTGTTATGTTTATTGCTTTGGACAGTTTCAATAATGCCATTAATCAGGAATCAGTAATTGTAAAGCCCGGCGTCGTTGCTATTAGTGCAGGTTTAATAGCTGCAGGATTTTTAATAAAACAAATGTCAATTAAACGAATAAGAATAAACAAACATAATAGTTTGCGTATATTAGACATTGATTACCAACATATAAATAAATAAACATTGGCATCACCCGTAAAAGCAAAAAAACATTTAGGTCAGCATTTTTTAACCGACTTAAACATTGCACAAAAAATAGTAAACTCACTTCCTAAGGACGAAACCCCAATATTAGAAATTGGCCCTGGCACAGGAGTTATTACTCAATACATGATTGATAAGCCTCAGTTTAAAGCATTTGATATTGATGAAGAATCTATTGCCTTTTTAAAAGAAAAATATCCGCAACATCAACATAAAGTACAATATCAAGATTTTTTAGAAGCCGACTTAATGCCAATAGCCAAAGAAGGGCACTTTTATTTAATTGGAAATTTTCCGTATAATATTTCTACACAAATTATGTTTAAAGTGTTAGAATACCGTAATGATATTACCTGTGTTGTTGGGATGTTTCAAAGAGAAGTAGCCCAACGTATTGCTGAAAAACCAGGGTCAAAAACATATGGTATTTTAAGTGTGTTATTGCAGGCATTTTATAAAATTGAATATTTATTTACAGTTAGTGAGCATGTTTTTAATCCTCCACCAAAGGTAAAATCGGCAGTTATTCGTTTAACCAGAAATACAACACACAAATTAAACTGTAATGAAGATTTATTTTTTAAAGTAGTCAAAGCTTCTTTTAATCAGCGCCGTAAAACAGTTCGTAACTCGGTTAAAGTATTGAGTGGTAATGCTACGGTTGATTCTGTTTTTTTAGACAAAAGAGCTGAACAATTATCCGTAAATGATTTTGTAGACTTAACTAATGCCATTGAAAAAGCTATTAAAAAGTAATTTCGCCTACAAAAGCATTTAATTTACCTAAGATACTCAAGAGTATTTCTTAAAATCGTAACTTTAAGATGCATTAATCGTTGAGATAATAAATTCATTTTTATAAAACATCTTAATCTAAACATTATGAAACTCATCATCGTCTTAGCATCAATTTTATTGAGTTTGTCATTAAGTGCTCAACAAACATCTGAAACCGCGTTTTCAAAAAGCTATTCTTTTGAATATGAAACTCAATATGCAAAAGCAATAACCGCACTCACAGATTTACACTCAGATTCATACCAAATTAATTTACGTTTAGGTTGGTTATATTACTTGAGTAAAGATTATGTAAAATCTGAACAGTACTACAGAAAAGCAGTTGTTGCAGAACCTTCATCAATTGAAGCGAGATTTGGTTTAGTATTACCTCTATCTACAGTTGGCAATTGGAATAGCGTTTTGGCAACCTACCTTGAAATTGTAAAATTAGACCCAAACAACTCATCAGCAAACTACAGAATTGCAAGTATTTATTATGCACGAAAAGATTATGCGAATGCAAAAGTGTATGTGGCAAAAGTATTAAAATTTTATCCGTTTGATTATGATAGTAATTTGTTAACAGGTAAAATTTTGATGGCTCAAGCAAAAAATGCAGACGCTAAAAAATATTTTACCAAGGCACTTGAATACAATCCACAATCTGAAGAAGCAAAAACAGCAATTAAAAAATTGTAGTGAAAAGTAAATTAAAAAAATACACAAAGTCTATTATTATTATCAGTTCACTGATAAGTATTTGCTTAGTATTGTTTATTGCTTTTAGTGCCAACTACTATATTTCTCGAATGTCAAAAAACAATACAGAGTTATATAGTGCTTACCGTATTTCAGAATTAATGAAGTCTTTTAAAAGCAATATTAACGTCTTAGAAAACAAACAGAGGGGTTATATAGTAACAGGTGATTCAAAATTTTTAGAGGCTTATAAATTAAAAGAAAGTGAAACTAAAACATACTTAAAAAGTATGGAAAAATACTTTTCGGGAAAGCCTGAAGAAGAGTCGTTTTATAAGCTAAAAGAACTTACCTATAAAAAATTAATGGAAGCTAAAGACTTAAATAGCAACATTAATAACACAGGGATACCAGGTGGAAATAATCAAATTCAGGAAGTAGGTATAAGTACTATGGATGAGATTACAAGCACCGTAGACGAAATCAACGAAAGTTTAAGTAAAACCACTAAAACATTATTAGATAATAGTGTTGAATATGTGAATGCTTCAAAAAATTGGAGCTTTTTAGAAATTACCTTAGGTATTATTACAGCTATTGCTGCAGTTATTATATTAATAACTGATATTAATACGAGAAACAAATTAGAAGACGAATTACGTATTGCTAAAAAACTAGCAGATGAAAATGCCATCATGAAAGAACAATTCATGGCTAATATGAGTCATGAAATTAGAACGCCTATGAATTCTATATTAGGGTTTTCTGATTTATTAGAAAAAACAAAACTCGATAAAACTCAAATAGAATATTTAAATGCTGTGAAATCAAGCGGCACAAACCTATTAAACATTATCAATGATATTTTAGATTTTTCAAAAATTGAAGCAGGTAAATTAAACATTGAAAAAATTTCATTTAACCTTACAGATGTGTTGGAATCATTAAAAGTAATGTTTACGCCAAAGGCAAATGAAAAAAGAATCAACTTTAGCGTTACCATTGACCCAAAAACACCTGCTTACATATTTGGTGATCCAACAAGACTTAATCAAATACTCATTAATCTGGTTAATAATGCTATAAAATTTACACAACAAGGTGACGTGAAACTCATTTGTGAAATTAAAAGCATAGAGCATGATATAGTACAATTTGTTTTTAAAGTTCAAGATACAGGCATTGGTATACCTGCAGATAAAATTCACAGTGTGTTTGAACGGTTCAATCAAGGTAATACAGAAACAACTAGAAAATATGGTGGTAATGGATTAGGCTTAGCCATAGTAAAACAATTAGTTGAAATACAAAACGGTGATATACATTTAAAAAGCAAAGAAGGTGTAGGTTCTGAATTTATAGTGAAAATAAGTTATCCTATTTCTTATGAAAATAAAAAACTCGTTACTGAATCAACAAATCATCAATTAAAAATAATAGCAAATAAACCATTAACGGTTTTATTAGCTGAAGATCATAAATTAAATCAAAAATTAGCAATTACCTATTTAAGCGATTTTGGATTAAGTGTTGATTTAGCAGAAAATGGAATTGAAGCCATTGAAAAGTTTAAATCTAAATCTTACGATTTAGTGCTTATGGACATTCAAATGCCTTTATTGGATGGTTATCATGCTGCAAAACAAATCAGAGAAGAACTAAATAGCAAAGTGCCTATTATTGCCATGACAGCAAATATTATGGCCAACGAAAGAGAAAAATGTTTGAGTTATGGTATGAATGATTATCTATCTAAACCTTTTAAAGAAATTGATTTGTACAATATTGTGAATTTATATATAGGGAATAAAACACAAAGTGCGAATCAAACTAGCAAACTAGCAGACTCTGAAAATAAAGGTATTATAAATCAAGATCATTTAAACACATTATCGAGAGGAAATAAAACATTCATCAAAGAAATTATAGCTATTTTTTTAGAACAAAATCCGATTGAATTAAATGAACTCGAAATAGCAATTCAATCAAAAGACTATCCTACAATAAAAGCTATTTCTCATAAAATGAAAACATCTGTAGGATTTATAGGGATTAACCAATTATTGCCTGAATTAGCGTCCATTGAAACAATGGCAATAAATAATGGTGATATCAATACAATACAATCAACATTCAGTCATGTTAAAGCAATTTGTCATCAAGCTGCTATAGAATTAAACAACATGGTAACACCTTAATTTATTTTTTGTTAGGTATTATTTTAATTCCAGCAACCAATACATTATACTGATAATTAAATTGTTGTTGCGACTCGTATTTATTTTCTAACTGGTACAATCCATATAAAGAGACATTTGGATTAACTGAAAAACTAAGAAGAGCAGAGTATCTTGATTTAGTTAAATCACCTGAATTGTTGACTAAATATCCATTATCTTCAACAATATTAAACTTAGAATTTTTGTAATAACTCAATTTTAAAGAAACTCTTTGAACAGGTTGCACATAAACAAAAGGAGCTATAGCGGCATACGTTGTTTTATAGCTATCTATAGTATGTGCGTATCCGGTTAATCCTACAATAAATTTACTATTTCCAAAAGGAGCATATGATACAAAACCGCTATTAATATATTGTGTTACATTATTCATATTTAAAACAGTAGTTCCCAAACCAAATACAAATTGTTTAACTATTTTTTGTGCAGATAACGAGCCGATTAAATAATTAGACTGGTTAGTGCTAGAAGTTGTTGTAGAGGTAGTAATAGTTTTAAAAGGTGGAGCGCCTGGAGGGGGCAGAGTGTGTGGCGGAACGCCTGGAGGCCATAATGTATCAGTTCTAGTTACAGTATAATCAGATGATACTCCCAAATTTATATAATGAAAAGATGGAGAAATTGACCAATTATGTTTAAGAGGAATGGATGCTTTTAAAAAATATTGAAATTGACTTACTTTATTAACAAAGGTTTCCTGATTGAAATAAGTGAGTCCATGAAATAACGCTACTTTATTTTTCATATAATGATTTAATCCAAATTGAACGTAAACTGGAGGGTTGTAGTAATTAGAATTTGTTTTTGTTATGTCGCTATAGTAATTTTTTTTGTCTGTAATTTTAGTTCCTGCTTCAAACATTACAAAAGATATGGCAGATAATTTATCTGTTCCAACTTTTTGCGATAGGTTTAAATTAAATTTCTTACTCCAAACTCTAGCATCATCATATCTCCCATTAAATAAATAACAATAGTAAACATATTCCAAAATTAATTCGTCATCCGAATTAAACTTGAGCGCATTTAAAAAGTAATTTTCAGCTAATGCATAATTCTTTTTTTCATAATAGGCAATACCTATTCGTAATTGTAAATAATAGTAATTATAGCCTTTTTTAATAGCAGCATTACCATATTTAATTAATTCCGACCAGTTTTTATCTAAATATAACTGATATGTTTTTTGCTCTACATTGGCCGATGTTAGTGTGTCTTGTGCACTTATGTGTTTAGTAACACATACAAAAACAAAAATTATAAAACATATTCTCACTATCATACTTTTCAATTTTAATTGATTAAACTCAATCCTTCTAACGCAGACTTATCATTTGGACTGTAAAGCAGTACTTTATTAAATAATACACTTGCTTCATTTTTATTACCTAAATAAAAATTAGTCCAGCCACTCATTAGTAAACTATTATAATTAAATGGAGTCAGGTTTAAACTTACATCAAAATATTTTTTAGCTTCTTTATACTCTTTTCGGTAGTAATAAATTAAACCTAAATTATAATTTGCTTTAGAATTTTTTGAATCAATTTTTAAAATAGAGTGGTATATTTTTTCAACTTCATTCCAATTTTCCTGTTTAGCAAGTGGATTAATAATTCCCCATAAAGGTTCTGTTGCTGCAGGCATTACCGCACTCGCTTTTTGATAATAATTCACCGACTCTTTGTACTTACCTGATAAATAATACAACCAGCCTAAACGCAAATTAATTTCGTATGAAGACTCACTGTATAGTGAATTGATGACATTCACAGCTGCTTCATAATTTTTTGTAGCCTCATATTCGTAAGATTGTTTGAAAACAGCAACTAAAGGTTTGTTAGATTGCGCAACAGAATTAAATGAAATTAAAACTGCACATATAATTATCGTTTTCTTTAATAAGTTCATATTATGATATATTAATAAATGATTCAGATTTGTTTTTATAATGAATAGTAAAACGGTGGAATTTTTGATCTTTTAATTCCATTTCAAAGTGAATTTTCTTGAACGTATAGTTAATTACTTTTGCCTCAATAACTGTTTTAATCATTAATTTTTGTGGCGCATACACATTATCTGTATAAGTAAATTTTGATGAGTGATTAGCTTTTGTAAACAAATAAAAAGGCGCTACAAAATCCTGAAAAAACTGAATCCATTTTTGATTAAAATGAATTAAAGGAACATTATCAGTAATCTCAATACCTTCATAATAGCCTAATAATTGACGATAAGCTGCTAAGTAAAAATGGAATAAAACAGATGATTTGTTACCCTCAAAATCAGTAAAATACAGCATCACACCATCATTCACAAAATAAGCGTAAGAGTTAGTTTCTTTGCAATAAATATACGTTCTGTTATAAGCATCTGTAAATACTTCCCAATTTATTAGAGAACCCGAAGATTCGTTTTTCAACACAATTTTTTGTCCTGGTAAAAAAGAAAAACCAACAGTTAATAATTGATTCACTTGAACATTACTAATAAATGTTCCTTCATTTGGTATTTCTGATATTTTTAATTTTTTCTGTTTTCCATTTCTTTCTATAAAATAAGAAATTGGGTATTCTAATGTTTGAGCGCCAATAGTGGGGATAGTTTGTAACTGAAAATGAATATGTGGTTCTGGCGAACGTCCAGAGTTTCCACAGGTTGCTAAATAAGTCCCCTTAGTAACATATTGTCCAATAAATACTCCAAACGAATCTTTTTTAATATGACTAATCTGAGAGAACAAGCCATTTAAATGATTAATAATAATTGTATTTCCCCAATTATGTTCGGTGTCTACATCCCCAACATCATTATCTTCAACCGTATTAATAATGTC
>JBBIUW010000035.1:0-11824 GCA_037440045.1 Sphingobacteriaceae bacterium | reverse complement strand
GAATTTTTTCAACAATGGGGTTAACCCCATTGTTAAATTGAAATATTTGTTTTTTTAACACCATTCTTGTTAGCGGGTTGGTATAAATATAAGAGTATAATCAATATTAATAAAAAAATGTCCTTCTAAATCTGGACTATTTAAATCTACACCTTGCTGCGTAATGCTTACTAATTCAACATTTTTTAAACGTTGTTTTTGTTCAATTAATTTATTAATTAAATATATTGGTGTAGCTGCACTTCCGTGCAAAAAAACTCTTTGATGTGATTGAACAAGCTGTAAAGCTTCTTCGGCGGTTTGGTAATGAAATGAGGACATATTCTTTTTTTGACGCTAAAATTATTGCTTCATTATTTTATAGCGTGTTGTGTTTTTTTGTTGATTGGTGATTTCAATAAAATATATGCCGTTGGCATACTCCGAAAAATCTAGCTCTATATCTTTAGTGCTTAATGCTTTTAAATTAAATACCTCTCCTCCTAATACATTGTACACTGCTACTGTATTAATATTTAATAATTCATTTTGAATAATTAACCTATTACTAGTTGGATTAGGAAAAATAGTATAGGCTAACTCGTTGTTATTTTTAATTCCTGTAACACTACAATCTAATTTATTGATGTAATCCCATAATACATTATCAAAAGCAGAAGCCGCTAAATTAAAGCCACCAGCTGTATTTCCTTGTCTTACAACAACCATATTTTTACTTGGCACGACATAAATTTTTTGGTCATTTTTTCCTAAAGCGGCATACATATCATTAGGGGCATTACTCATCAAGGTTCCTGGAAACACCATTTGAAATCCTGGAGTCATTAAGCTGGCTTTACCATTAAGCCACCATAAATAGCCATACGCTAAATTTAAATTTTGTGAGGTATTAGTCATTGCTCTGAAGTAAGAAGTATCTTTTAATAATGTGTCTGTATTCCAAATACCTTTATTTAAATTCAATAAACCAAAACGAGCCATATCTCTGGCTTTGCTGTAATAAACTTGCTGAAACCAAGCACCACTCATGCCCGTTTTACTTTCAATCCAGTTATTGGTGATTAAATTATAATTTTGTCCAACCGCATTACTTACTACATCTTGTACTTTACGATATGCTCCCGTGTGATATGCCCAACGTGTGCCCGCATCTGCTAAATAGGTTAAACAAGCTTTAGCTGTATCTTCATTATCACAAGGTAATGGTGGTGCATCTTGTAAGCCACTTGTCATCGTGAGTAGATGTTTAATTGTAATTAAATTTTCTTTTGCAAGTGGTGCGCTCGTCCAACCAGTTCCTAAATATTGAGATGCTTTATTATTAATGTTAACATAGCCTTTTTGTTGAGCTACACCTGTTATAAAACTTGCTAAACTTTTACTTGCTGAAGCCCAATACCACAAAGAATCTTTCGTGTAGCTTCCAAAATATTTTTCTAAAACACGCTTACCATCTTTCAATAAAATAAATGATTTAGTGTCTTTGGCTTGTAAATAGTTATACAACGAATCTATTCTAGCCTGACAATAATTTAAACTAGATGGCAAAATAGAATCCCATACATTACCAGTTGTAGGTGGGAAATACAAACTTTGAGACTTAATTGAATTACTAAAAAAAAGAAGTAGTAAAAAAGAAGTAATGATTTTTTTCATGACAATAATTTAAAGTCAATTAGACACAATGAAGTTACGAAAGTTTAATGATAATGGAAAGTTTGTTGTAACTTCGAGTTGTCACCCTGAACTTGTTTCAGGGTCTCATGAGATGCTGAAACAAGTTCAGCATGACTCAACTATTTATTGTATATTAAACGCATGGAAAACACAACAATTGCCAAATGGTTTTTAATAATAGGAAAAATAGAAGGCTATAGCTATTTGCTTTTATTATTTATTGCCATGCCTTTAAAATATGTATTTAATACTCCTGAATATGTACGCCCCATGGGAAGCATACACGGTGTGCTGTTTGTAGCATTTATGATTTTACTAGCAATGATGTTTTTTAAAGTGAAGCTCTCTTTTAAAAATGTTGTGTTTGCTTTTTTATTGTCTTTAGTGCCTTTCGGGACTTTCTTTTTGAAGAGGTTGGTTTAAATTTAATCTTGTGTTGTTCTACACCTGTCAGGTTTTAAAAACCTGACAGGTGTGACTTAACTTCTATTTCAACCGCTCCAAAACACCTTTGCGTTTTACAATGTTTTTATAATCCCATTGTATATCATTAGCTTTTTTGAGCCAACGCTTTAAATCTTTGGTATTAATTTGCTCCGCTGATGTGTAGGTAATTGATGCATCTTTAAACTTACCACTTTTGCCTGGTACTAATAATTCTTCTTCAAAGGTAACGCCACTCCAAAACATCAATTGTAAACCAGCTTTTAGCTTATTATAGCCAACAATAGGGTTACCATCCAAAAACCAAACAGGATGCCCATGCCAAATTTTGTTTTCTGCTTTTGCTAAATGTTTGCAAATTTCATCGTGTAGCAACTCGCAAATTTCTTGGTCATTTGCTGTTTGTGTTTTATGGTAGGCTTGGATGTCTTTGTTCATTATTTTAGTTTTGACTGTGATTAAGGATGGTTACAGCTGTAGTATTTATTTAAATATAAATCTTAATGCATTAATATAACTTATCCAAGCTATATCTTCGTGAATAGTCCATTCTAAGACTTGATAATTTACTTCAACTTTATCAGAGTCTTTTTTAGATATATTTTCAGCAAATTCTTTTAGTATTTGATGATGGTGAATAGCGTTTGTCAAGGAGTCGGAAGGAAGCATGCCTTGACACGATATATATAATTTTAGCTTATCTTTACGTTTGAGAAATTGTTTGGTAGCAAATTGTTTTGGTAAATATTTGTCACCCACAATTGAAATTGAAGGGTCTGCTGCTACAAAAGATGTAAATACATTTTTATCTTCTAATGATTTCATTAATGCATAACAAGAGAAGTAACCTGCTAGAGAATGACCGAATAGTATTCTATTTGTTGTGTCAACTTGATATTTTTTATCAATTAACGGAGAAAGGTCATTAGCCATAAATTCATAAAATCCTTCTGCGCCGTCGCCAAGTTCAATACTGTCTAGGAAAGGGATAATGCATCTAGGGTAACACAAATCATTCAACCTTTGTTTCATTAAAGTTGGATTATCTTTATAACCTACTCCAACAATAATCATTTTAGGAAATATTTCAAATTCATTGTACTTTTTGCTAATGGTTTTTAATATCTCGAAGTTATTGTTTGCGTCTAAAACATAAACGACAGGATATTTTTCATTTGGCTTTAAATTGAAACTATCTGGTAGATTAACAGAAATGTAAAAAGTATCTTGTGCAGTTTTAGAATATAATTTAAATGTCTTGTCAAGAGTTTCGGTTTGCAAAGAAACTGTTTTTTCAACCGTGTCTTTACAGCTTATAAATAGAATTAATAGTGAAAGTTGAATTAGTCTTATCATGCGGCTATTTTTTTACTATTGCAGCTAACTATTTTATATTCATAAAATAGCTTTTTCTAGTCCTATCAAATTTAACCATTTTCCTTAAACCCTAAAATCTGGTTTCTCTCCAATTTTAGTATAAAAATCAGCTTTTTATTCCTCCATTTTCCTTATATTTAATGCTTATTATCTCTTAATTGCTATGAACAAATTACAAAACTACGCTTTGGGCCAATGGGTTGCCGGAGCAGATAACGGACAAGAATTATTTAACGCCATTACCGGCGATGTCATTGCTACTGCTAGTAGCAAAGGTTTAGATTTTGCAAAGATGTGCGAGTACGCTCGCAGCGTTGGCGGGCCTAACTTACGTAAGTTAACGTTCCAACAACGTGGTTTAATGCTAAAGGCATTAGCGATGCACTTGTTATCTAAAAAGGAAGAGTTTTATAAAATCTCTTGGGCTACAGGCGCTACCCGCATTGATAGCTGGGTAGATATTGAAGGTGGTATTGGTAATTTATTTACCTATGCGTCATTACGTAAGTCTTTTCCTAACGAAACATTTTGTTATGATGGTGACGTAGCGCGTTTATCAAAAAACAATACGTTTATTGGTCACCATATTTGCGTACCAAAAGAAGGTGTGGCTATTCACATCAACGCATTTAACTTCCCGGTTTGGGGAATGTTAGAGAAAGTAGCGGTTAACTGGTTGGCTGGTGTACCAGCAATAGTAAAGCCTGCGGCATTAACATCATACTTAACGGAGGCAGTAGTAAAAGAAATTATTGCTTCTAAAATTTTACCTGATGGTGCTTTGCAGTTAATTTGCGGTAGCGCTAATGGTATTTTAGATCATGTAGAAAGCCAGGATGTGGTAACCTTTACAGGCTCTGCATCAACAGGTAAAATGTTGAAGTCGCATCCTCGTTTATTGCAAGAGGCAGTTCATTTTAATATGGAAGCGGATTCTTTAAACTGCTGCGTATTAGGAACTGATGTGACTCCTGCAATGCCTGAGTTTGATATTTTCATCAAAGAAGTAGCAAGAGAAATCACCACTAAAGCCGGACAAAAATGTACAGCCGTGCGTCGTATCATCGTTCCTGAAAACATGGTAGAAGATGTGCAAATTGCTTTAGGCAAACGCTTAGCTCAAAATGTAATTGGTGACCCAAATATAGAAGGTGTTCGCATGGGTTCATTAGCAGGGCAATCGCAATTAATTGAAGTAAAAGAAAAAGTGGAGTTGTTATCTAAAACTCAAAAAATAATTATTGGTAATTTCGAGAACTTTGAAGTAAAAGGAGCAGATAAACACAAAGGTGCATTTATGCCTCCAATTATTTTCTTAAACGAAAAACCATTTACCAATACAGATTGCCATAACGTGGAGGCATTTGGTCCTGTAAGTACTATTATGCCATACAAAACCATTGAAGATGCGATTCAATTAGCAAAAATGGGTAAAGGAAGTTTAGTAAGCTCTATTGTAACTGCTGATGAAACCGTTGCTCGTAAATACACCATTGGTGCAGCTTGTATGCATGGTCGTATTTTGGTATTAAATGCAGAGTGTGCTAAAGAAAGTACTGGTCATGGTTCGCCAATGCCAATGTTAGTGCATGGTGGCCCAGGTAGAGCTGGTGGTGGAGAAGAAATGGGCGGAAAACGTGGCGTGTTCCATTACTTACAACGTACCGCAATTCAAGGTTCTCCAAGCATGATTACATCTATTTTAAATAGCTACCAAGTTGGTGCAAAACAAATCATTAAAGATGTTCATCCGTTCCGTCAGTATTTTGAAGATTTAGAAGTAGGTGAAACAACTATTACACCAATGCATACTGTGAGAGAAGAGGACTTAGTTGATTTTGCAAATTTAACAGGAGATAAATTCTACGCACATTTACAACCGGATGCATTAGAAGGAACCATCTTTAAACGTACTGTGGCTCACGGTTATTTCATATTATCAAAAGCCGCAGGTTTATTCGTTGATCCACCAAAAGGCCCTGTATTATTAAACTACGGTATTGATGAGTGTCGTTTTACTCGCCCAATTTATCCAGGTATGACTATCGGTGTGAAATTTACTTGTAAAGAAAAATTAGAAAACGATAAGCCTTTAACAGCCGCAAATGGCAGCGAAGTAAAAGTTGGTATCGTAAAATGGGTAGTAGATATTTACGATGCAAGTTCTCCTGAAGTATTAGAAAAATACGATGCGGTTGACCAAGCAGGCCAAACTGTAGGTATTGCTACTATCTTAACAATGGTAAAATTAAAAAACCAATAACAAAATAAACAAGCTCTTATAAAAATAAGAGCTTGTTTAAAAAATAATACTACTGTATAATTTAACTCATGAAAAAACACATTCTCTTATATCTATTTCTTGTGAATTGTGTTTTAGGATTTTCCCAAAACAAAAAAATTGATTCTGTTTATAAATCAATCCAAAACGAAAGAGTTGACACATCTATTATAAAATCACATATAAATCTTTGTATTTATCAGATTAAAGCTGGCGATGCGGATAGTGCCTTATCACATGGCTGGTATGCTAATAAATTAGCAATAAAAAAGGATTACACATTAGGCATCATCAGAAGTTATAATGAATTAGGGAATGCCTATTTTAATATTGCTGAGTACGATAGTTCCATCTATTGTTTTAAAAATGTCTTAACACATATAAAAGATAAAACAATCGCATACTATTTTTCGGCTACACGAGGAATAGGAAATAATTATTTTTATCTAGGTGATTATATCAATGCATTTGACTACTATTTAAAATATTTAAAACAAGCCGAAATTTCTGGTACAAGTTCACAAAAAGCCATGGGCAACAGTAACGTAGGTGTTATTTTAAAAGAACAAAAAAAATATGACGAAGCCTTAATCTATTTTAATAGAACAATTAAAATAGGGATTGATAATAATGATTATAAAACTTTATTTGTAGGTTATTCTAATAAAGGCAATATCTATAATGAAAAAGCAAAAACTGAAAAGAAAATATTTTATAATCAATTAGCATTAGATAATTACAACAAAGCAAAAAGTGCATTCTTAAAAATTGATAATTCAGATTTTAGAAATGCCATTATATTATATGGAAATATTGGTAATGTGTATGCCGATATAAAAGAATACAACAAAGCTATTAGTGCATTTAATGAAGCCACTAAGCTCATCGATCAATCCGATTTCTTTCCACAATCAGCATTAATATACAACAATTTAGCTGGGGTATACTTAGACATGAACAATCCTGTCATGGCCGAAAAGTACCTGAAATTAGGACAAGAAATATCCATTGAAACACAAGCTACTGACAATTTAGCTCAAAACTACGAATACTATGCAAGGTACTACGAATCAATTGGAGACCATAAAAACGCATTAAAAACATACAAACTTTATAAATTATATAACGACACACTCTTTAATTCTGAAAACACCGAACGATTAAAAGAATTGGAACTAAATGTTGAGTTTGAAAAAAAGGAATCAATAAAACAATCTGAACAAAACAGAAAAGATGCCATAACCAAAGAGGAAAAAAAGAAACAAAACATTATTATTATTTCTATTAGTGTTGTTTTAATACTGGTAGTAGCATTAGCTTTTTTCATTTTCAATGGTCTAAAAAAACAACGCAAAGCAAATCAAATTATTTCTAAACAAAAGGAAGAAGTACATAGACAAAAAGAAATTATTGAAGAGCACCAAAAAGAAACAATAGATAGTATTAATTATGCTAAACGAATACAGTATGCGTTGCTTGCACACGATGATTTATTAAAAAAGTACTTGCCTGAACACTTTGTTTTATTTAATCCAAAAGACATTGTAAGTGGAGATTTTTACTGGGCTACAGAGCTCCAAAACAAATTTTATTTAGCGGCATGCGATAGTACTGGACATGGCGTACCTGGTGCGTTTATGAGCCTGTTGAATATTGGTTTTTTAAGTGAGGCTATAAAAGAAAAAAATATTACCGAACCTCATTTGGTATTAAATTATGTACGAGAACGTTTAATAGCGAGTATCGGAAATGATGGTCAGAAGGACGGGATGGACGGGATACTGATATGTATTGATAAAAATTCTAATATCATTAGCTATGCTGCAGCAAACAATGAACCAATATTAATTTCAAATAACCAAATTATAGAACTAGCTAAAGATAGAATGCCCGTAGGTAAGGGAGAAAAAAATGCTTCATTTAATTTATTTGAAATACATGCCAAACAAGATGATGTTTTGTATTTATATACAGATGGCTACGCAGATCAATTTGGAGGAGAAAAAGGCAAAAAATTTAAGTATAAACAATTAAATGGCCTGCTTTTATCAATCTATCAAAAGCCTCTTGAAGAACAGGCTGTTATTTTGAAATCCACATTTGATAGTTGGAAAGGGAATTTAGAACAGGTAGATGATGTATTAATAGTAGGAATTCGAATATAAAATAATGAAAATAAGACTACTAACTATATTATTACTTCTCTTTATTATTAGAATACATGCTGATAATAACCCAGATTCTCTATATAGATTGTTGTCTCAAAAAATTCACGACACAACACGAATCAATGTTTATAATGAACTCTGTTGGCCAGTTTATGCATACTCAAATACAGATTCCTCATTAAAATATGGAAATTTGGCAGTTAACCTTAGTATAAAAAATCATGACACGTTAAAGTTAATTGTAGCATACCGTAGATTAGGCATTGCATTTACAAATATTGCAGAACACAAAAAAGCATTAGATTGCCAACAAAAGAGTTATGATTTAGCAAAAATCAAAGGGCTAAAAAAAGCAATGGCTAGTGCTTTAAACAATTTAAGTGTAGTTTATTTAAATATTTCTGATTTTAAAACCGCTATTGACTATAGTATTCAATCACAAAAGATACAAGAAGAACTGCGAGATTCATCAACTTTATTTAATACTTATTACAACACAGGGCTATTATATAAAAGTATAAATGAACTCGATAACGCAAAAAGGTATTATTATAAAGCTTACGCTATCTCAGAGAAGAAAAAAAATAGGAATGAAAAAGCTTTTGCTGTGAGCGGTTTGGCAAATGTCTTAAAAAAAGAAAAAAAATTAGACAGTGCATACTTTTGTTTTTTTAAAGCCGAGCAATTATTTAAAAGTGAAAATCACTTACAGGGCTTAGAAGAAGTATATGTCAATATCGGTAGTTTATATTCTGAAGATAAGAGAAACGACTATACGGCAAACCAAAAAAGGGCTTTAGGATATTATTCAATGGCTTTAAAAATCAATTCTCAATTTAGTAATAAGTTAACTAAATCCAATATCTTGGGCAATATTGCTTCTACGTTCAATAATCTACATAATACAGATAGTGCTATTATATATGCACATAAAGCTATTGATTTAGCAAAAGAAGCTGATGATAAAGCAGAGATTGTATTTTCATCAAAAGTTTTATCAGATGCCTATTTTGAAAAAGGTAATTTTCCACTTTCTATAAAATATCTTCAACTACATATTTTAATGAAAGACAGCGTATATAACTATGAAAAAGAAAAAGAAATTTCTCAAAAACAAATGCTATTTGAGTTTGAGAAAAAAACAATAGCCGACAGTTTAAAAGTTAGCGAAGAGAAAAAAATTACACAAGAAAAATTAAAACAAGAAGCGACCATTAGATACAGCCTTTTCTTCTTCATTTTACTATTGGTGATTTTTAGTTTTATTATGTTTAATCGATTTAAAATCATTAAAAATCAAAAACAAATTATTGAACTCCAAAAAAGCAAAGTAGATGAAAAACAAAAAGAAATAGTAGATAGTATTAATTATGCTAAACGTATTCAATCCACTATTCTTGACAATCAAATAGTGATGAAAGAAATTTTTGCAGATTCTTTTATTTTTTTTAAACCTAAAGATATTGTAAGCGGAGATTTTTATTGGACTCATCGCAAATCAAACTATTATTATTTAGGCGTTTGCGATAGCACTGGCCATGGTGTTCCTGGCGCCTTTATGAGTTTACTAAATATTGGTTTTTTAAATGAAGCCATTAATGATAATGGGATTGAAAAACCAAATGAAATATTTAATTACGTTAGAAAACGTTTAATTACAAGTGTAAGCAAAGAAGAACAAAAAGATGGTTTTGATGGGATTTTAATTTGTATAAATACCATCACTAGAGAAATAACGTACTCTGCAGCAAACAATAAACCAGTTTTAATATCTAAGTCACAAATTATCGAGCAACAAGTTGATAAAATGCCAGTTGGAAAAGGAGAACGTCAGGAATCTTTTAATCTATATCATCTTTCGTCAAAGCCCGGAGATATGATATATTTATACACAGATGGTTACGCTGATCAATTTGGTGGACCTAAAGGTAAAAAATTTAAATACAAACCTTTAAACGATTTATTATTATCAATCCATAGCAACGATATTTCTGTTCAAAAAGAAATTTTAATGCAAACTTTTGAAGAATGGAAAGGTAATTTGGAACAAGTAGATGATGTTTGTGTGGTTGGAATTAAACTATGAAAAAGATATACAAATTAATACTCATTCAATTATTTATAAGTCAGTTTAGTTTTTCGCAAAACAAAACGATTGACTCTCTCATAAACTATATCAACACAGCTCCAGAAGATACACACAAGCTATCTGTATTAACTATTGTAATAGAAGCTATTAGTGATGATGATATTTGGTCTACCTACAATGACAAACTAGGTCCATTATCTCAAAAACTAATGCTTTCGGGAGATTCTGCTATTAAATTAAAAGCTACACGACATTATTCTGATTATTTAAATAACAAAGGTTATTTATCAAATAATCTTGGAGATTTAACACAAGCACTTGATTATTTTCATAAAAGCTTAAAACTACAAGAACAAATAGGAGATAAATCTGGACAATCATACTCATTAAATAATATTGGATACATCTACAGTAGCCAAAAACAATTTTTGAACGCTTTAGATTATTATGTGAAGAGTTATAAACTTCAAAAAGAGTTAAATGACGAACAAGGCCAATCTCAATCGCTAAGTAATATAGGTAATGTGTATGACAGATTAGGGAGTTTAAAAAAAGCACTCTATTACTATTTTAAAGGTTTAAATATTAGAAAGAAAATTAATGATAAACAAGGAATGGGTTACTCCTATCAAAATATTGGAACAGTATACTTTAATCAAAATAATTTTTTTAGTGCTAAATATTACTTTACAAGAAGTTTAGAGATACGAGAACTTATAGACGATACACAAGGCATTGCATATTCATTATACAGCCTAGGAAAAGTTTATTTAGCAGAAGATAAAATAGAACTAGCTTATAAATATTGCTCGCAATCACTTGAACTAGCTCAAAAAATGGGATATCCAGAAAACATAGGCTCTTCTGCCTCAATTTTAGAAGAGATTTATTTAAAGCAGAAAAAATTTAACAAGGCACACGAAATGCTAAAACTATCTGTAAAAATGAGAGATAGTATTAGCAATGATGAAACCCATAAAAGTATTTTAAAGAAACAATTACAATATGAATTTGAAAAAAGAGAAGTTGTATCAAAAGCCGAACAAGAAAAACGAGAATTAACATACCAAGCAAATTCTAAACAACAAAAAATAATAATTTTTGCTAGTATAGCTGGTCTTATTTTATGCTTGGTATTTGGCGTATTTATATATAATCGCTTTAAGTACTCCCAAAAACAAAACTTAATTATTCAAGAACAAAAACAAATTGTTGAAACTCATCAAAAAGAAGTAGTTGATTCTATTAATTACGCTAAACGTATTCAATACGCCTTATTGGCACATGAAAATTTATTAGCAAAAAACCTCACATCTCATTTTGTATTATTTAAACCTAAGGATATTGTGAGTGGTGATTTTTATTGGGGCACAGAACACGAAAATGATTTTTATCTTGCAGTTTGTGATAGTACTGGACATGGAGTTCCTGGAGCATTTATGAGTTTATTAAGCATTGGTTTTTTAAGCGAAGCCATTAAAGAGAAAAATATTAAAGAGCCTAGTAAAGTTTTTGATTATGTAAGAAAGCGATTAATAGAAAGTATTACCAACGAAAATCAAAAAGATGGTTTTGATGGCATTTTATTACGATTTCAAAAAAACACAAATCAAATTACATATGCAGCATCAAACAATAGCCCTGTTCTTTTATCCAACAATCAAATACAGCAATTGCATTGCGATAAAATGCCTGTAGGAAAAGGTGAGCTATCATCTGATTTTACTTTAAATACAATTTCTGTAAATAAAGGCGATGTCATTTACTTATATACAGATGGCTATGCCG
>JBBIUW010000034.1:0-11984 GCA_037440045.1 Sphingobacteriaceae bacterium | reverse complement strand
GATTCAAAGCCTTCTAATATTTTTGATGAACAAGAAACTTTGTGGCCTTTGTAACAGATATTATCTTTCAGTCCTATAATAACTCCTGCCAATCTTCCTGCCGTTTTTTTAGTTAGCTTTTCGTCAACTAATTTTGCCTGAGCTAATGCCGACTCATTAAATACTTCTAAAAATGCATTTAACTGTTTTTTGGATTCAATGGCTTTAATCGATTCTTCTACTAATTGAACACAAGAGATTTTACCCGATGTTAAATCAGCTTGAAGATTTTTGATAGTTGTAAATGTATACACAGTTTATATATTAAATAATAAAAGCGTCAATCGAATAGACTGACGCTTTTAAAATGTTTTCAATAAAAATTTATTTTTTTTCTACGTCAGTAGACTCAGAAGAATTTCCATCTTTTGCGTCTTTAAACTCTTTCATTCCTTTTCCTAATCCTTTCATTAATTCAGGAATTTTTTTACCTCCGAATAATAATAAAACGATAACTAGAATGATGATGATTTCAGGAGCTCCAAGTCCGCCTAACATACCTAAGATTAATGCTTGTGTCATTGTTATAAATTTAGGGTACAAATATAAGTATTTATTAGTTTTAAGCAAATTGCTAAAAATCTGTTACTTTTGAAGAAAATTATAGAAAAAACATTGTTTTTCGCCCGCTAATTTCGCTGATATTCGCAGAAAAATATCCGCAAAATCTGTGAGATCTGCGGGGAACTAATTATATAGTATTATGATTAAGAAAATAGAACATATAGGAATAGCCGTTAAAAACCTTAATAATTCGAACGATTTATTCAAAAAACTCTTTGGAAAAGACCATTATAAGGTAGAATCTGTAGAAAGTGAAGGTGTTAGCACGTCATTTTTTCAATTAGGCGAAACTAAAATTGAGCTTTTAGAGGCTACCAATCCAGAAAGTGCTATTGCTAAATTTATTGATAAAAAAGGCGAAGGAATACATCATATTGCCTACGAAGTAGATGATATTTACCAAGAAATGGATAGACTAAAAGCGGAAGGTTTTGAAGTTTTAAATAAAGAACCTAAACACGGTGCTGACAATAAATTGATTTTCTTTTTACATCCTAAAAGCACTAATGGTGTTTTAGTAGAATTGTGTCAAGAAAGAAAAGCTTAATTACTTAATTGGTAATCTACCCGTTGATTAATTTTTCTTCTGTTCTTCAAAATGTTTACGTATTGAAGTGCTAGTTTATTATTATAATTTTCATATGCTTTTTGTGCCCATGAAATGGCGGCATCTAAATCACCATTAATTTCGCCCAAAATAGCCATGTTATAACAGGCTCTTCCTGCAATTTTTCTTTTTGAACTCTTTGTGTCTTGCAACCATAATTCGCCTGCGCCGTCCCAATTTCCTGTTCTGGCTTTTCGTGTTGCTATTTTTAAATTACTTGAACCTTTTACGTAATAATCTCTGGTAACTTTTATCCAATAAGGTATTATTCTATCCGCATAAACATGCCCTTGCCTGTTGGCATCTTGTTTTATCGCTTCTTTTCTTCCCAACAAAGCTTCAGTTGTATTAATAACAGTAGCGGCATTAGCAACAATTGTTAAGTTATCATACATCGGATATTCGTCAATAATATATTTTTTTTGCGGGTCGTATATTCTCCATCCTGTTTTAACTGTTGTTGTAATATTAACCTGTGTCTGAGCAACGGTATTAATCACATCGGTAATATTTTCGATTTTTTGAGGCGTATTAATTGGTACTACTTTTAACTCTGTGTCAAATATTTCCATAACAAACAACACATCAACCCCATGATCATTACAAATTTTTTCTATTTCTGTCCATGATAAAGGAGAAGGGAATGTTCCAGATACAGGCGTTTTTAATTCAACGTCTGTAATAGGTTTCACAATTTCGAAACGTTTGTTTTCCGTTAATGCATCATTTAATCCTCTAATAGACTCCGCACTCGCTTCTTTAATCAATTTTAAAGTTTCACCATTCACATTTTGATGAATAGTATTTAATGTTTTGTTATCGTCTGTAGGAGTTGTTCGGTTTAAAATGCCAATTTTTTTAGTTGAATTTGAAACCGTAACTGGAGCTGGATTAATAACATTAATGTAAACCAAATTGGTTTTACACGATGATAGAGCGACTACTAATAAAAGGAATAAGTAACTGCTTTTTAACATGAGATTTATTTTTTATAGATTAAGGCTACAGCAAATGCATTAACACCTTCTTCTCTTCCCACATATCCTAAACGCTCATTAGTTGTAGCTTTTATCGAAATATCATTGCTTGTAATATTCATGATTGGCGCTAATACGTTTTGCATTTGTGTTATGTGTGGATTGATTTTAGGTGCTTCTAAACTAAGTGTAGCATCTACATTTCCTACGCCAAAACCATTTTTATCTAGCAACTCAACAACTTCTTTTAACAATAATTTACTATCAGCTCCTTTGTATTTAGGATTTGTGTTAGGAAAATGAAATCCAATATCTCTTAAATTTGCAGCTCCTAATAAAGCATCACAAATGGCATGAAGTAAAACATCTGCATCACTATGGCCTACACATCCTTTATCAAATTCTAATTTAATACCGCCCAACCATAATTCTCTTCCTTCTCCTAGCGGATGAACATCATAACCAAAACCTACTCTAATATTTACCATTGTATTTTTTTGTTGTTTGAAATGAGTTGTTGATGTTGTAGTACTGTTCTATTTTCATTTATAGATAACAAGCTATTTGATGTTTTGTTTCCAACAACAAAAAACAAATCTAAATAACATTTATTTATCCTTCATGTATTCCTCAAACGGAATACCTTTCATAAACTCGGCAGAATAAATGTACTGATAAATTAAATCGGACCATTCTCTATCTGTTTTTCGGTCAGTTAAAATAGCCGAATCAAATGGTTTACTGTAATGTATTCGAATCGTTTCTTTTCTCGCTTTAAACATTTCATCAGGCAAAAACAACATTTCGATATTTGCTTTAATACCAATTTTTTTTCTGAAGTTAGCGAAGTTGTAAAAAAACTTTGAATTCTCCCCTTCAATAAAAACAGGCTGAATCATGCGTTTATGATCAATTGCTTGGGTTACAAAACTTTTTTTCCATTTTAAATCTCTAACCAATCCATTTTGTTTTCTCGACACTAAGCCTGCAGGAAAAAACAACACCGCGCAATTAGTCATAAAAACTTCTTCCATCGTTCTAAGCGACCTTGTTGAAGAAGCTCCAACTTTATTAACTGCTACAAATATCTCCCCGTAGTTTTTTAAATTCTTTAGAATATCGTTTACAAAAAAACGCACATCTGGTCTAATTTCCCCAACCGATTTAATTAAAGCCATTCCATCTAATCCGCCTAAGGGATGGTTTGCGGCAATAATAATTGAACCAGTTTTTGGCACCAACTCAGTATGCATAGATTCTACCTTTGCTCCTAATCTGTCTAATGCTTTTCTGTTAAAGTCTAAGCCTTCATCATCTTTTAATGCCAACATAGCCGCATTAATATCTTCCTCGTGTAATTTCTTTTTTAGCCAATTTATGGCAAAACGAGGCAACCACTTGTAAAGTTTGTAAGCTTTTTCTCTTAAAACTTTCTCAACATCAATAAATTTTTTGTTTTCCATAGCAAGGGTCACAAAGGTAAAATAATTGTTAATATCTCAACTATCAAAAATCATCTTTTTTGAAATTTCAAAAAATCCTACTTCCATTCATAATATCAATAAAATAAGGGCTTTTTATGTTTTTTACAAAAAAAGCGATACTAATTTTTTCGGTTCATAACAATTAACAATTTTTGATTTATCAACAAAAGTGGTAAAAAATGGGCAAAAGTGGTAGAAAGTGGTAAAATTTTAATTATTTTTGACTCGATTCTAACAAAACCCAACAATGACAAGCCTTATAGGAGAATTTGAATGTAAAGTAGATGCGAAAGGGCGTTTCATGTTTCCTGTTAACCTCAGGAAGCAGTTGGAAGATGTATTTGATAAAGGATTTGTGATTAATAGAAACCTACATCAAAAATGTTTAGTGTTATATCCAATAAGTGAATGGAATAAGCTGAACAAAAAATTGAGCAAGTTGAATCGTTTAATAAAAGCTAACGATGTATTTGTTAGAAAATTTACTGGTGGAGCAACAGCTGCGGATGCAGATAATACAGGTCGCGTTTTATTGCCAAAGCCATTAGTAGAGTATGCTAACATTACTACTGACATTAAAGTTTTAGGAAGTAATAATGTGATTGAGATTTGGGACAAAACATTATACGACCAATTCTTGTCGCAAGATGTTGATATTGAAAAATTAGCAGAAGATGTTTTAGGAAACTTAAACTTTAATGATGGAGATGATGAGTAATGCTTATCATATCCCCGTTCTTTTACAACCTTGCATTGATGGCCTTGACATAAATCCAGATGGCGTTTATGTGGATTTAACTTTTGGTGGAGGAGGACATTCAAAAGAAATTTTGAAACACCTTTCTGCAAAAGGAAAATTATTTTCTTTTGATCAGGATGAAGACGCAAAAGCTAACATCCCAGATGATAAACGACTAACATTTATTCCGCATAATTTCAGATTCATTTCTAACTATCTTAAGCTATATGGCGTTACAAAAGTAGATGGCATTTTGGGAGACTTAGGCGTTTCTTCTCATCAATTTGACAAAGGAGAACGAGGTTTCTCTATTCGTTTTGATGCAGACTTAGATATGCGTATGAATCAAAAATCTGATTTAACGGCTAAAAAAGTATTAAATACATATGATGTCAAAAAAATGACAGCGATGTTTAGAGAGTATGGAGAAGTGGATAATGCCTTTAAATTAGCCAACCTCATTTTTGAAGCCAGAACTAACGGAAGCATTCAAACAACGGCTCAATTTAAAGAAATCATTAAGCCTTGCACTCCAAAATTTGAAGAAAGTAGATACTTGGCAAAAGTATATCAAGCCATAAGAATTGAAGTAAACCAAGAGATGGAAGCATTAAAAGAATGTCTAACACAATGTGTTAGCTTACTTAAACCTGATGCAAGATTGGTTATTATGAGTTATCACAGTTTAGAAGATAGATTAGTGAAAAACCTTATAAAAACTGGAAATGTAGAGGGTATTGAAGAAAAAGACATTGTATTTGGAAAAATCACAAAATACTTCAAGTCTTTAACCTCAAAACCAATTGTGCCGGATGCAGAAGAGATTGAAAGAAATTCAAGAGCAAGAAGTGCGAAGTTGAGAGTAGCAATAAAAGTTTAAATGTTTAATTGTGTGATTGTTTGATGAGATGGAAACAATAGGCACAAAACATTAAAACAATTAAACAACAAAACATAGTAAGTGGCAAACAAATTTAGAAACATACCAAAAGAAGAAGAATTAGAAGAGCTTGAAGAACTCGTGGAACAAGAAGAACCACAAGTTATTTCAAAACCTTCTAAACCAGGAAAAAAAGGTGTGTTGGCAAAAGGGCTTTCAAAAATTTTTGGAGGTTCTTTTTTAAGTGATGATAGAGCGGTACAACATATACCGTTTGTTTTGTTTCTAGGATTAATCGCAATTCTATACATCGCAAACGGATACTATGCAGACGATAAGATTAGAGAAGTGAATAAAGTAAGTAATCAAATTAAAGAATTACATACCGAGTACATTTCATCAAAATCAGATTTAATGTTTGTGAGTAAACAAAGTGAAGTTGCAAAAGCAGTAGCGCCATTAGGTTTAAAAGAACCTGTTGTTGCACCAATGAAAATAGAAATGGACAGCGTTAAAAAAGAAACGAAGAATTAAATAATTGGAAAATAAAAAAGACATATTATCAAGAACGTATTTAGTGTACATATTTTTATGTGTGTTCGCTCTATCCATTTTTTATAAAATGTGTATTATCCAATTTAAAGAGGGAGCTGAATGGACTGCCAAAGCAGCAGCATTTAATACTCAGGTTCATGAAATACAAGCAGTGCGCGGGAATATTTTTGATATTAATGGCAATTTATTAGCTACTTCCCTACCCTACTATGAAGTAGCTGTAGATATTAATGCTCCATCTATTGATAAAAAGTTATTTGAAGCCAAAGTAGATTCGTTGGGCTTTATGTTGGCTGATTTATTTAAAGACAAGACTGCCAAACAATATACAAAGCTGTTGCGTAAAGCACGTAAAAGTGGAGACCGTTATGTGGTTTTAAAACGTAATGTACCTTATAAAGATTTACAGGTACTTAAAACATTCCCTATTTTCAAAAAAGGGAAACGTGGTGGTTTAGTAACACTTCAAACTAACAAACGTGAACGTCCTTTTAAAATGCTTGCAGCTCGTACTATTGGCATGGCCAGAGAAGGTGTAAAACCAGTAGGGTTAGAAGGCGCTTACGATACGTTATTAAAAGGTATCAGCGGACAACGATTAATGCAGAAAATTGCTGGTGACGTTTGGCGTCCTATTAATGACGAAAATGAAGTTGAGCCAAAAGATGGTAGCGATTTATATACTACTATCGATATTAATATTCAGGATGTTGCTGAAAACGCATTATTAAAAACACTTACTAAAAATAATGCGTCGCATGGCTGTGCCATCTTAATGGAAGTTAAAACAGGTGAGATAAAAGCGATTGCTAACTTAACTCGTAATGGGAAAGATTCAAGCTCTTATTCTTATTCAGAAGATTTAAATTACGCCATTGGTTATGCTACTGAACCAGGTTCTACATTTAAATTAGCATCGTACTTGGCTGTAATGGATGATTATGGTTTGAGTTTAGATGAGAAAATACAAGTTGGTAATGGCGAAGTAACTTACTATAACAAAACAATTAAGGATCACGATCCGCCAGAGACACCAGTATTAACATTAAAACGTGCATTTGAAGTATCATCTAACGTAGCGGCTGCTAAAACTATTGTAAAGTATTATTCTAAAAATCCGCAACAATATATTGATAAATTAAAATCATTTCATTTAAATGAAAAATTAGGTTTAGCAATTCCTGGAGAAGCAAATCCATTAGTTAAGGAGCCTAAGAGTAAAGATTGGTCGGGGGTAACATTACCACAAATAAGTTATGGTTACGAAAGTTTAATTACTCCATTACAAACATTAACGCTTTATAATACTATAGCAAACGATGGTAAAATGGTAAGACCTCGTTTTGAAAGAGAGATTAAACATAACGGAAAAACGGTTAGAACTTTTACCACAGAAGTTATTGCTGAACAAATTGTAAAACCTTCTACAGTAAAAAAAGCAAAAGAAATGTTGGAAGGTGTTGTAAAAAATGGTACTGGTAAAGGTTTAAACATTACTGCATTTAAAGTAGGGGGTAAAACTGGAACAGCACAAATTGCAAAAGCAGGAAAAAAAGGATATGGTGTTGTAGGTGATAGAAATTACCAGGCATCATTTGTTGGTTATTTCCCAGCAGATAAACCATTATATACCTGCATCGTTATTATTAATTCGCCAAGTAATGGTATTTACTATGGTGGTTTAGTAGCTGGTCCGGTATTTAAAGAAATTGCAGAAAAAGTTTACTCAACAAGTTTAGATTTCTTAGATCCAATTAATAATAAACAAAATTTATTAACGAAAGTACCAGGCATGATTAAATCTAAAAATGATGAGATGATGATTGCCTCTAAAGCTCTTAAAATTCCTGCAAATTCAAACACTACAGAAGATGGATACGTGTCAAAAAACACTTCCGACTCAACTCGTGTTTCATTACAAACAATCAATTTAGAAAGTCAATTAAAAAAAGGAATTGTCCCGAATTTAAATGGCTTATCTGCAAAAGATGCTTTGTATTTATTAGAGAACTCTGGCTTTCATGTAAAATTATATGGCATGGGTTCAGTAAAAAAACAATCCATTGAAGCTGGACAAAAATTTAATAAAGGAGATAAAATAACACTCATTTTAAGTTAGAAGTAAGAATTGAGATTTAAGAAATAAAAAAGTGAAATTGAAATTATTAAGCGACATATTATATAAAACACGATTAGAAGAAATCATTGGTTCTACCAATGTGGCTATCTCATCGGTTACTTTTGATTCTCGTAAGGTAAAAAAGGATTCTCTATTTATTGCAACAAGAGGAACTGCTTCAGACGGACATCATTATATTGAAGTTGCCATTGAAGCAGGCGCTGTAGCAATTGTATGCGAAGAGCTTCCTGAAGAATTAAAAGAAAACATCACTTATGTAAAAGTTTTAGACTCTTCTGCTTCACTAGGATATATTGCTTGTAATTTTTATGATAATCCTTCAGAAAAACTAAAGTTAGTTGGTATTACTGGTACAAATGGTAAAACTACAACAGTTACTTTATTATTTAATTTATTCAGAGGTTTAGGATATAACGTTGGTTTGTTATCTACTGTAGAAAATAAAATCAATACTACTGTTATTCCTTCAACCCACACAACGCCTGATGCTTTAGCATTAAATGAGTTATTGGCTAAGATGGTTGAAGCAGGTTGCCAATATGCGTTCATGGAAGTAAGTTCTCATGCTATTGTACAACACCGTATTACGGGATTGAAATTTACTGGTGCAGCTTTTTCAAATATCACACATGACCATTTAGATTACCATAAAACGTTTGAAGAATATATCAAAGCTAAAAAAATGTTCTTTGATAATTTACAAGACGATGCATTTGCTTTAACCAATAAAGACGACAGAAATGGCTCTGTAATGTTACAAAACACAAAAGCCAAAAAGTATTCTTATGGTTTAAAATCAATCGCTGACTTTAAATGTCGTGTCATTGAAAATCACTTAAATGGATTATTATTAAATATCGACAACCAAGAAGTATGGGTAAAATTAATAGGTTCGTTTAATGCATATAACGTTTTGGTTGTTTATGCTATTGCACTATTATTAAAACAAGACAAAGTACAAGTTCTAACAACATTAAGTAATTTAAATTCTGTTGAAGGTCGTTTTCAATATATAAAATCTAAAAATGCCATTGTAGCTATTGTAGATTATGCACACACACCAGATGCATTAAAAAATGTTTTAGAAACCATTAAAGATATCCGAACAGGAAACGAACAAGTAATAACATTAGTTGGTTGTGGTGGCGATAGAGATGCGGCAAAACGTCCTATCATGGCTCAAATTGCATGCGAGTATAGCAATAAAGTTATACTAACAAGTGATAACCCAAGAAGCGAAGATCCTGAAGATATTTTAAATCAAATGCAGGCTGGAATTAATCCTGTGGAAATGAAAAAAACATTACGCATCAGTGATAGAAAAGAAGCAATTAGAACAGCGGTTGCTTTTGCTAAAGAAGGAGACATCATATTAATTGCTGGAAAAGGTCACGAAAAATACCAAGAAATAAAAGGTGTGAAACACCCATTTGATGATTTTGAAATTGTAAAAGAAAACTTTAAAACACTAGAAATATAATATGTTTTACTACTTATTCCACTACTTAGATCAACACTTTAACTTTCCTGGAGCAGGAGTGTTTCAATACATCTCTTTTAGAGCTGCTTTAGCATTGTTAACCTCGTTGATTATTTCTATGGTTTTTGGTAAACGTATTATCAATTATATCCGCAAAAAACAAATTGGCGAAACCATCAGAGAATTAGGATTAGAAGGGCAAAATGAAAAAGCAGGAACTCCAACAATGGGAGGATTAATTATTCTGGCAGCTATCATTATTCCAACTTTATTATTTGCAAAAATACATAACGTATATATTGTCTTAATGTTAATCTCTACTGTGTGGTTAGGCTGCATAGGCTTCTTAGATGATTACATAAAAGTATTTAAGAAAAACAAAGAAGGTTTACAGGGCAGATTTAAAGTAGTTGGACAAATTGGTATTGGTTTATTAGTGGGCTCCGTATTTTATTTTCACCCAGATGTCGTTATCAAAGAAAGAGTAACCGCTAATCAACAAGCAGCATATTCTTTTGACGATGCTATTAGTGGAAACAAAAATTTAACGATTCCTAAATATTCTTCAACACCAACAAAAACAATCAAAACAACTATTCCTTTTGTAAAAAACAACGAGTTTGATTATGCAAGAGTATTGTCTTTTATGGGAGATAATGCACAAAAATATGGTTGGTTAATTTTTATACCTATCGTTATTTTAATTGTAACCGCTGTTTCAAATGGCGCTAATATCACAGATGGTATAGATGGTTTAGCTGCTGGAACAAGTGCGATTATTGGAACCACTTTAGGAATTTTAGCATACGTAAGTGGTAATACCGTTTTTGCCGATTACTTAAACATTATGTACATACCAAACACCGGTGAGCTAGTGGTTTTCATGGCTGCCTTTGTGGGAGCGTGCGTAGGCTTCTTATGGTACAATGCATATCCGGCTCAAGTGTTTATGGGTGATACAGGAAGTTTAGCAATTGGCGGTATCATCGCTGTGTTTGCTATTGCGATTCGTAAAGAATTATTGATTCCTATTTTATGTGGTATTTTCTTAGTTGAAAATGTATCTGTGATATTACAAGTGTATTATTTCAAATATCAAAAAAAGAAACATGGTTTAGAGTTTGCCAAAGCCAATCGCTTATTCAAAATGGCACCTCTGCATCATCATTATCAAAAATCAGGCTTTCATGAGTCAAAAATTGTAATGCGCTTTTTCATCATCGGAATCATGTTAGCGGCACTAACAATTGTAACATTAAAATTAAGATAATATCAAATTGAATAAACGAATTGTCATATTAGGTAGCGGCGAAAGCGGAGTTGGCAGTGCAATATTAGCACAGTCAAAAGGCTTTAGCGTGTTCGTATCAGACAAGGGTTTGATTCAAGATAAATATAAATCAGAATTACAAAAACATAACATTGCATTTGAAGAAGGTACTCATACTGAGGACTTAATTTTAAATGCATCAGAAATTATCAAAAGCCCTGGTATTCCTGATAAAGTAGAGCTAATTAAAAAAGCAAAAGAAAAAAATATTCCAGTGATATCTGAAATAGAATTTGCTGGAAGATACACAAACGCTAAAAAAATATGTATTACAGGTAGTAATGGAAAAACTACCACTACCCTACTCACTTACCACATCCTTAAAAAAGCAGGATATAATGTAGGCTTGGGTGGTAATGTAGGAAAGAGTTTTGCATATCAAGTAGCAACAGAAAATTTTGATTACTATGTTTTAGAGTTAAGTAGCTTTCAATTAGATGGCATGTATGACTTTAAAGCGGATGTAGCCATTTTATTAAATATCACTCCAGATCATCTGGATAGGTATGAATACAAGTTTGAGAACTACGTTGCGTCTAAGTTTCGTATCACTCAAAACCAAACCGAAAATGATGCCTTTGTGTATTGTGCTGATGATGTAGTGATGGAAGAATACATGAAACAACATCCTATCAAAGCTGAATTAGTTCCATTCAGTATTAAAAAAAAGATAGATGGCAATGGCGCTTTTTTACAAGAAAATGAAATAACCCTTAATTATAATAATAACCCTAAACCCTTAATTATGACCCTAGAACAATTAGCTTTGGCTGGTAAACACAACGTTTACAACTCAATGGCTGCTTCGATGGCAGCGCGTATCGTAGACATACGCAAAGACATTATCCGCGAAAGTTTAGAAGACTTCGTAAATGTTGAACACCGTTTAGAATTTGTTGCTTCAATCAATGGCATCGAATTTATCAACGATTCAAAAGCCACTAACATTAACTCTACTTGGTATGCATTAGAAAGTATGCAAAAACCAACTGTATTAATTTTAGGTGGACAAGACAAAGGAAACAATTACGATGAATTACTTGACTTAGTAAAAGAAAAAGTAAAAGCAATTGTTTGCTTAGGTGTAGATAACAAAAAAATCATCAAAGCATTTAAAGGCTCTGTGGAAAATATAATGGAAGCAAGTTCAGCTGTTGAAGCAGTGGCTATGTCTTACAAATTAGTCCTC
>JBBIUW010000033.1:0-12055 GCA_037440045.1 Sphingobacteriaceae bacterium | reverse complement strand
AGCAATTTCAGCTAACTCTTCTGCACTTACCGAATGAATTTGATCGATATCTTTATTAGCCGCTGTCCAGGCTTCAAATCCTCCTTTTAAGTAACCCAATGCGTTATCATAGCCAACACGAGCTAACGTGTAATCACTTCCATTTCTCTACCTTCATCAGCAACAATTAGTATCTCTTGTTTTACGCTAGGTATTAAAGTACCTACCCAAGTTGCAAAACTTCCATCAATCCCAATATTTACCGAATTAGGAATAAATCCTTTATTAAACGTTTGTGGTTTTCGGGTATCAATAATTAAAGCTTGAGTTTCGTTAGCTGCCGTTTCAAATTCAATAAAAGAAAGCGCTCTCGAGCCTTTTTGCATTACATCATCAATACTTTCATATCCCTTAATATTCATTAACACATTTTGAGGGAAGTAACCCGGAGGCGGTACCAATCCATTTAATATTTCTTTTATAAATTGTTCCTTCGTTAACTGTGGATTTAAAGCATAATTCACTTTCTTTTGATTTCCTAAAGTATCAGTCGTTTCTTTACTCATGTTTTTACCACAAGCACTACCAGCACCATGATTCGGATACACAATTAAATCATCGCTTAAAGGCATGATTTTATTTCGCAACGAATCGTATAAATGACCTGCTAATTTTTCTTCTGTTAAATCAGCAATTACATGTTGTGCTAAATCTGGGCGACCAACATCTCCAATAAACAAAGTATCGCCGCTAATTATTCCATGTTCTTTACCATTTTCATCAATTAATAAATACGTAGTACTCTCCATCGTATGACCAGGGGTATGAATTACCCTCACACTATAATTACCAACTTTAAACACTTGACCATCTTCAGCTGTAGTAGCTTTGTAAGCTGGCTTAGCCGTTGGGCCAAATACAATCTCTGCTCCTTCGTGTTTCATTAAGTCTAAGTGACCGCTTACAAAGTCAGCATGAAAATGCGTTTCAAATACATATTTAATTTTTGCATTATCTTTTTTTGCTCTGTCGATATATGGTTGCACTTCACGCAATGGGTCGAAGATTGCTACTTCTCCGTTATTTTCTAAATAGTATGCTGCATGAGCAATACATCCTGTATAAATTTGTTCTACTTTCATTTTAGTATATTTTAATGTTTTATTTTTGTTAAAAATCAATTATGTTAATTCCTTATAATATCTTAAGGACATCTACTTCCACATTTACGCATAATTTCTATTTAATATTATGAATTCAACGATTGACTATCTGAATCTGATGATTTTTTTGAAGGTGATAGTTTATACATTAAATATCCAAAACCAGCACCTAAATGAGCTATTACAATTATAAAAATGATAGTTGATAACATGATTTTAATTTTAAAGATTTACAATACAAATTTCGTTTAACTTCAAACAATCTAATATGATGAAAATCAGTTTTTACAGGAATTTAGCAAAAGCTTGTATCTTAAGTAACAAAGGTTACAAATAAAAAAGGCGACTAATTATCGCCTTTAAAGATTAAACAAATGAAGCACTATCCCATTCGGTTGTATTAAGATTTTTTCGGAGCGCAACTATATAATAAGTGTAAACAGCGGCAAAAAAAATAACACAATAAAAATAAAATGCAGCCCTTGCCATTGAAATGTAATTTTCAATTTTATCATGAGTTATAATTAAACTACTTGGAATTATCAAAGTAACAAATAAAGCAGTTAATAATACACTAATGAAAACGGTTTCAAAACTTTTAAAAGGATATGAAGTTAATTTTCTTAGATTAGAAAACGGATTCCCCCATTTCATGATAAAATAAAACTCATTATTTCCTAAATCTGCAAAAATTAAATGTTGAGTATTAGGATACTTGGTTCTAAAATTATTTGCTTCTGTTAAAATTTTAAAATCAACTGGAGTTCCCGTTCTCAATTCAAATGCTGAACATTTGAGATAAACTTCATGAGGTATTTCTGCAATATAATTTTTACTATCTAAAAATCTTAAATGATAATCAATGCTTACTTTTTTGATTTCATTAATTGAAAAAATTCTTTTTGAATCTAATACTTTTGTTATAGTTAAATCTCTCGAAACATTAGATTCATCAGAATAATCAAAATTTTCACGAATAGACGATTTAATATTTGTGCCATTTAAAATATTATAAGCCTCTATTAATAATTTTTCTTGTTGAAGTTCTGTATTTCCTGTTTGATGGTTTTGCAAAACTTTATATAAGTCGATTTTTTTCATCATATTAATGTTTTATTTTTTAGCACCACTATCTAACTCTCCAGCTTCAAGTGGTTCTGTTTGTAATGCAAAATCTTCTTTTTTACCTGGTTTACTATAATCATAAGACCAACGATGAACAACAGGTAAAGCGCCTGGCCAATTACCATGAATATGAACTACAGGCGTTGTCCATTCTAACGTATTTGCATGCCATGGATTTTGATTAGCTTTTTCTCCTCTAAATATGCTATAGATAAAGTTAAATAAAAAAATAATTTGTGCAAAGGCTGCCACTATAGCAAATACGGTTATAATAACATTTAAGTCAACTAAATTATCAAACATTGGAAATGCACTATTTGTGTAATAACGACGAGGTACTCCTGCAGTTCCTAAAAAGTGCATAGGAAAAAATACACCATAGGCAGAAACAAATGTTATCCAAAAATGAATATAGCCTAGTTTTTTATTCATCATTCTTCCAAATAATTTTGGAAACCAATGATATACTCCAGCCAACATTCCAAATATAGAAAACACACCCATAATAATATGAAAATGAGCTACTACGAAATAAGTATCATGTACTGTAATATCCAATGTTGAATCTGCTAAAATAATTCCTGTAATGCCTCCCGTAATAATTGCTGATACTCCTCCAATCGAAAATAACATCGCAGGAGAATATTGAATATTTCCTTTCCATAAAGTAGTGATATAATTAAACACTTTAACCGCAGATGGTATCGCAATTAATAATGTTGTGAATACAAATACAGAACCTAAAAAAGGATTCATTCCTGTTAAAAACATATGATGACCCCATACTATAAATGATAAGAAACCAATTGCAAGAATAGAACCAATCATAGCTCTATAACCAAATATAGGTTTACGGGATTGTGTGGCTATTACTTCAGAGATAATTCCTAATGCAGGCAAAAACACAATATAAACTTCAGGATGTCCTAAAAACCAAAATAAGTGTTCGTATAGTATTGGGCTTCCTCCTACATTATCTAAAGGCTTACCTCCAATAAAGATATCTGATAAATAAAATGATGTTCCAAATGATCTATCAAATAATAGTAATGTTTCAGCACCAAGCAATACAGGAAATGATAATAACCCTAATATTGAGGCTATTAAGAATGACCACATAGTTAAAGGCATTCGTGTCATTTTCATTCCTTTTGTTCTTAGATTAATAATTGTTATTATATAATTTATTCCGCCAAGTAACGTAGAAGCTATAAACAAAATCATACTTACTAACCATAAAGTCATGCCTAAGCCTGAGCCTGGAATAGCCTGAGGCAAGGCACTTAACGGTGGATAAACTGTCCATCCAGCTGATGCGCCTCCTGATTCGACAAACATAGAACCTAACATAATTACACTTGCTAAAAAGAACAACCAATACGACAGCATATTCATAAAGCCTGATGCCATATCTCTAGCTCCAATTTGAAGTGGAATTAATAAATTACTAAATGTCCCGCTTAATCCAGCAGTTAAAACAAAAAATATCATTAATGTTCCGTGAATAGTAACTAACGTTAAATAGGCATCAGGACTTAATATTCCATCCTTCCCCCATTTATCTCCCATGATAGTATTTATAAATGCAAACTTTTCTCCTGGCCATGCTAATTGCAAACGAAATACAATCGACATAATCATTGCTATAATTGCTATAATTATGGCAGTTATTAAATATTGTTTCGAAATGACTTTATGATCTGTACTAAAGATATAACGTTTAACAAATGAGTCTTCTTTTAAAAGATGAACTTCATGTTCTTGTTTGTGATAATTAAATAACAATACTTCGTTATTATTTGTGTTTTTAGTTGTTACATCCATCGTATAATTTTTTTTCAAAATTACACATGACATAAATCAGATTTATGCGATTATTTATTGATTTTGTGGTAGAATTTACAAATTCAGATTATCGTAACATTTGTTACACTAAAATTTTAGAAAACAAGAAAGGACTAACTTTTAAAGATAGTCCCTCCTTTGTTTTATTATGAGATAAGCGTTACGCTTTACCTGTTAAAATTTTATTCCAATACAACCAAGGCAGAGCTTGTTTTTTTAATTGATACATACTCCAACGTTCTTTACTTTGATCAAATGGAAATGTTTCCATTGGTTTGCTATCGTAATCAAATTCTGCTAACACCAATTTACCATATCCTGTTACAAGAGGACAAGAGGTATAACCTGTATACTGAGCAGTTAAAGGTTTATTGGCAATAGCAGACAAAATATTATCAACTAATACAGGAGCTTGTTTTCTGATTGCCGCACCAGTTTTTGAAGTAGGTAATCCTGATGCATCACCAAGAGTAAATATATTTTTAAATTTAGGATGTTGTAAAGTATGTTTATCTACATCTACCCAACCACCGGCATTGGCAATAGGACTTGATTTAATAAAGTCTGGTGCGGATTGAGGTGGAGTAACATGAATCATATCATAATCAACCCATGTTTCAACTTCTTTATTATTTTCACCAAATCCTACAAACTTAGCACGTTTATTTGCACCATCTATTTCAACTAATTTTTCAAAAAAGTTTAGTTTAATGTTTCCTCTTTTTACAACTTCCAATAATGTTTTCTCATATTTAGGAACGGCAAATAATTTAGGGCCACCACTCCAATATTGTATATCAACATTTTTTAAAACTCCATTTTTTCTAAAGTAATCAGCAGCTAAATACATTATTTTATGAGGTGCTCCACCACACTTTACAGGTGTGTGTGGATTATGAAAAATAGCTTTTCCTTTTTTGTGATTTTTAATTAAATCAAATGTATATGGAGCATGTTTAAAACTATAATTAGAAGTAACTCCATTTTTACCTAAAGACTCTTCGAGTCCTTTAATCTCTTTCCAATTCAATTGGATTCCAGGAGCCACAATAAGATAATCATAAGTAACAGCTTCATCATTACTTAATGAGACAGAATTTGATTCAGGAGAAAAGGTTTTTACTTTATCCTTTATCCATGTAACGCCTTTGGGCATAACAGACGCTTGTGATCTTTCTGTTTTTGCTATATCAAAAACTCCACCACCAGCTAATGTCCATGCTGGTTGATAATAATGCTTATCAGATGGTTCAACCATTCCAATTTTTAATTTTGGGTTCTTGATAAGCAATTGTGACGCTACGGAAACTCCTGCGTTTCCTCCGCCAATAATTAGAATTTGAAAATGATGTTTCATCTTTTATAAGTATTAAGTTAATAATGGCATTTATTACTTATACTAAGTTAATGCAGAAATAAAATAAGTAATGGTATAATTTACTGATATTATAGTACTATTTACTTGTGTAATAAATGTTACAAAAAATACATAAACTTACTTGCTAAATACTTTATACGAAATGTAATTGAACTTTTTCAAAACAAATAAACTACAAATAACTTGATTATGAATACAATCCAGAAAAATTATTATTGTTTGAATTTCCGGAACTCTTCAGGTGTAATACCTTCATATTTTTTAAAAAATTTAGAAAAATATGAATTATCTTCAAAGCTTAAATGCCAAGCTATTTCATTTATATTTTGATTTGAATTTACCAATAACCGTTTGGCTTCTAATAATACTCTATTTCTTATAATATCTCCTGCAGATTTACCGGTTAGCTGATTACAGAGCGAATTTAAATGATTAGGTGTTACATAAAGTAAATTTGCATAATTCTTTGGCATACGCATTTTGGTAAAATTTAATTCAATTAATTTTTCAAAATTCCGAAAAACAATATAATTATTTTTATTAATAGCAATGTTTTGAGTTCCCCTCGTTTTTCTTGCAATCAAAAAAAACATCTGCAATAGCATCGTTTTTATTAAATCTAATTTAAACTCTTGATTAGAAGCATACTCTTCTTGAATTTTAAATAAGATAGAATGAATTTTATTAATAAAGTCATCGCCTGATAAATCAACAGAAGAATGCATTCCATTTGCTGTAAAAAATGAAAATTCTGACAAGTAATGACTATTTGCTAAAAACGAACTAAAAAATATTTCATTAAAATTTATAAGAATTCCATTTACATCATCATTAAAACCCATTCATGTACTTGGCTTGGTGCTAAAAAATAAATCATGCCTTTTTTTACTTCATGATTTTCAAAATCAATAATATGAGTTCCATTACCTTCAGTAATATATAAAACTTGATAAAATGAATGACGATGAGGGAATTTTATATTTTGATGATGTTTAACAAAATGCTTTAAATCATACACAATAATATCTTGTATGGAATAATCTTCTCCAAGTAAATTACAAATACTTATTGTAGGGATTTTTTCTGGCATATTAATAAATACGAATCAAAAATATGACATTAGTCATGTGTTTTATGTAACTAAAGTTACTTAAATGGTAATTTCCACTTATTATTTCAGATACTGATAATTTTGATTTGTGACTATTGTTACTGACAAACGGCTTACTGATATTGTAACTTTACATAAAATTTAATATTATGGAAAATCAAATCATTATCGGAAAAAGAGCTAGTTCTAACTTCTTTAGAAAAATGGGAACACTACTAGATCTAGAAAAGGGTTTATACAAAGCATATGAAAGTGTTTTGGGAATGTCATCTGGCTCATGGAAAAAAACACCAAAATTTGATTACATTTTATTATTTAAAACCTTATATATTAAATGCGAAGGTTGTGTGCCAGAGGATTTTGAAGATGGACATGGAGCAGTTTATCAATTAAGCTTAGTTTATAACAAAAATAGAAAGCTAATTGTTCACGAAAGCAAAGAAAAAGAAGAAATTTTTACTTTAGCAGAAAAATTAAAATCCTTTTATAACATTAAAATTAAAGATTCTGCGAGTGATAGAAGAAATCCAAAATGGATTGATTAATTATTTCCAACCTATAGTTCCACCACAAAGCCAATAAGCATTTTTAAATCCCAATGCCTTTAGTTTTTCAAAAGCTATTGTAGGTCTGCCTCCTCCTTTTCCGCATGCCGTTACAATAATATCGTTTTTATCAAATAGCTGATAAGCTGTATCAATTTGAGATAATTCTAAATGAATAGCTCTAGGAATGTGAAATTTTTCATATTCTGTTCTGCTTCTTACATCAATAATTTTAACCTGTTGTTTTTTTATGACAATAAATTGCTTCAACTCTGCTGCAGTCAAACATTTTTTATACGATACATTCTCCATTTGATTTATGTTTAAATAATAAAAAGTTCCATAATTTTTTTGAATCATCATTTCTGCATGTCATTCTATATTGTATAACAAAAGATGAAAAGACCGTCAAAAAACCTATCACAATAACTGAAGCATTAACACCTAAAACATCTGCGATAATGCCAGTTAAAATTGCACCAATAGCATATCCTAAATCTCTCCACAATCTAAAAACTCCTAAACTTTTTGGTCTATCAATCGGATTTGTGTTTTCGGCAATTGTAGCTAAAAATGTAGGATAAACCATAGCTGTGCCCCAACCTAAAATAACCGACACTATCAAGTAATGAGTCATTGTTTCGGCCCAAGGCATTACAAGCAAAGCTAATCCTTGTAATAACATGCCTGTAAATAACATATCTTTTTTACAAATGTAGTCAGCCATTTTACCAGTTACTAATTGTCCTAACCCCCAAACTGCAGGATAGGTTGCTGTAATAATTCCTATTTGTTCTATACTAAAATTCTTTTGAAATAATAGGATTGGAAAAATTCCCCACACCATGCCATCATTCAAATTATTAATTAAACCTGCCTGTGTAACAGAACCTAAGTTTTTATTTTTCCAGGTTGTGTCCCAAAATACATGTTTTAATAAAGGTATATTATTTGAACTAGATTCTTTTGCGACATGATGTATTGTATCTTTTATAAAAAATAAACTTCCAAATAATCCTAATATTGACAAAATAATACCAATTACAAAAGGATAAGGTCTTAATCCATATTCGCTGGCAATCCATCCTGTTAAAAAAGCAACAATAGCTACTGATAAATATCCTGCAAATTCATTTAACCCCATGGCAAAACCTCGCTGTTTTTCTCCAACTAAATCAATCTTCATCACCACCGTACTACTCCATGTAAATCCTTGATTAATTCCTAAAAGAATATTAGCCGCAATAATCCAATTCCATTGATGTGAATACATTAAAATAAACGGAACTGGTAAAGCAAATAACCAACCTATTACCAGTAGATTTTTTCGTCCAAGCTTGTTAGCTAAGGTTCCGGTAAAATAATTCGCAACAGCTTTTACTATACCAAAAACAATTATAAATGATAAGATAGCTGTTTTGGCAGCTATCTGAAATTCGCCTTCGGCTATTTGAGGAAGAATGGATCTTTCTAATCCAACCATACCACCCACAAAGGCATTAATAATAACAAGTAGGGTAAATTGTTTCCAGTTTTCTTTTAGGCCTAATTTAACTGCTTCCATAACCATAATTTGGTTAACAAAATTACAGTCATAAAAACCTAAACTACTTTACATATGATAAGAAATTATTTTTGAGCACGAATTCTACTTAAGCTAACTGGAGTGATTCCTAAATAAGAGGCAATATATTTTAAAGGAACTCTTTGAAGAATATCTCTATGTTCTTTTAATAAATTTAAATATCGTTCATCTGCTGTATGAAATTGCAAGCTTTCAATCCGATTAACTGTATTGACATAAGAGGCTTCAATAATTTTTCGAAATAAGCGCTCCAAGTCATAATGAGAATCAAATAATTGAAATAATTTATAAGAATCAATCGCTATTAAAGAAGAATCTTCAATTGCTTGAATAGCTTTTAAAGATGGTTTTCCTGTAAATAAACTTTCGGCTCTAGCAACAAAAGCATTTTCAAATTCAAAACTTTCAGTGATATCGATATCTTCTTTATAATAATAAATACGCACACATCCCCGCTTAACAAAATAAATCGTTTTACAAGTATGCCCAATAGATTGAACATCCGTTCCTTTTTGAAAATGAACTTCTTTGCTAATTTCAAGTAAAGCTTTTTCAGCCTCCTTTGAAACAGGATAAATAGATTGAATATGTTTAAAAAGAGTTTGCAATGTATGATATAATAAAAGTAAACTTTTTATTGATTATATAAAACAACAAAGCCTCTATATTAGAGGCTTTGTTATTATTTGTAAATACAGTTTTATTTATCTTTAGGACAAGTATTTATACCCACTAAGGTATAGAGAGGACAAAAACTTATTAAACTGGTTAAAACAAATACACCAGCCAATACTAAAAGTACAATCCCTAATGTTCCTGAAATAACGTTTGTAAAGAATAATACAGCAATTACAATTGCAACTAATATTCTAATGATTTTATCTATGTTACCCATGTTTTTTTTCATAATATGTATGTTTTATAATTTGATATAAAATTACAACCTTAAAACAACTCGCACTGTAACATTTGTCACTTATTAGCACTTTCTTTATGACGATTGTCATTTGGCTTAATCAAATTCATAACTAAACCTCCTATAACAGCAAAATACAAAGTACTATTTATGGGACTAGATGTAATCTTACAGGTTCCACTTGCGCATCCTACAAAGTAGTAATACAAAAAACCACCTATGGCACCTAAAATTACGCCTAGTACAGTTAACTTATTATTTAGCAACCACTTCTTCATATTCAACATCTGTTATCTGTTTGGTAGTGTTATCCTTCTTGTAATTTGTTTCACAGCCATTGGCTCCGCAGCAACCAACATTAAAAAATGCCATACCACCAACTACTAATCCTAATATTCCTAGGACTATATCTAAAGTCATAAATGCCTGAACCAAAGCGAATGCTCCGAAAACAAATCGAAGCACTCGCATAAACCCCCATGATTTTAAAGTATTCATCTTACTTTGTTTTACAAGTTACATTTTGCCAAGGTCCTAAGTTTTCAATTTCCTTAGTGTACCCTGCGCTTTGTAATTGAGCTTTTGCAATTCCGGCTCTGTTACCGCTTCTGCATACTAATATTACTTTGTCATATTTTTTTAAATCTTCGATTTTAGCTGCAAATTGATCAAGCGGATAATTTACTGAACAGTCAGCATGGCCATCTTCATTCCATTCTTCAACTGTTCTTACATCTACAATAATTTCTTTAGTAGCTGTTTTTGTTGCATTTGTTGTTTCCATTGTTGTTGATTTTTTAGTTTGAGAATTACATTGTGTTAATGTGAATAATAACACAAATACTGCAATTATTGATTTTATATGTTTCATTGTTTTACTTTTTAAAACAACAGTCACATCTTAAATAATTAAAATGTGACTGTATATTTATTTACGATTTTTGCAATTTGCTTTGGCAAACGAAATCTGTTTTAGCAACACCTGCCTCTGCAATAGCTTTAAATCCACCTTCTATTTCTTTAAAATTGTGAACTCCACGAGATTTTAAAATACTTGCGGCTATCATACTTCTATATCCACCAGCACAGTGCAAATAAAATGGCTTTTCATCATTCATCTCTGCAAACCATCCATTAATTTGATCTAAAGGTTTATTAAATGATTCTTCAACGTGTTCCGCTCTGTATTCGCTCTCTTTTCTAACATCAACAATAGTATCTGCTTTTAAATCAACTTCTTTAGCAAATTGAGCCGCTGTAATTCTGTTTACAATATCTATTTCTTTTCCTGCTTCTTTCCAACTTGCAAAGCTGCCTTTCAAATGTCCAATTACATTATCAAAACCAACACGACTTAAACGCGTAACCGTTTCTTCCTCTTTTCCTAATTCAGTAATTAATAAAATTGGTTGTTTTACATCTTTAATTAAAGCTCCAACCCAAGGAGCAAAATCACCGTTAATACCAATATTAATTGAACGAGGAATAAATCCTTTCATAAATTCAGCAGCTGGTCTAGTATCTAACATCAATGCCTCTGTTGTTTCTACTGCTGTTTCAAACTCAACAACAGATAAAGCTCTCATACCATTATTTAAAACCGTTTCAAAACTCTCGTAACCTTTTTTATTCATCGCTACGTTCATTCCAAAATATCCTGGAGGAGGTGTTAAACCTTCTGTTACTGCCTTTACAAATGCTTCTTTATTAGGTTGATTTAAAGCATAGTTCATTTTCTTTTGGTTACCTAAAGTATCAACTGTTTCTTTCATCATGTTTTTGCCACAAGCAGAACCGGCACCATGAGCTGGATAAACAATGACATCATCTGCCAAAGGCATAATTTTATTATTTAAAGAATCATACAATAATCCTGCTAATTGATCCTGAGTCATAGAAGCTGCTTTTTGTGCTAAATCAGGGCGACCAACATCTCCTAAAAATAAAGTATCTCCACTAAACAAAGCATGATCTTTATCATTTTCATCTTTTAATAAGAAACAAGTACTCTCCATGGTATGACCAGGAGTATGTAATACTTTAACAGTAACATTTCCTAATTTAAACTCCTCTCCATCATTTGCTATCAGTGCTTTAAATTCTGGATTAGCATTTGGTCCATAAACAATTGGCGCTCCTGTTTTTTTACTTAAATCTAAATGCCCAGAAACAAAATCTGCATGAAAGTGAGTTTCAAATACATATTTTATTTTCACACCATCTTTAGCAGCTCTGTCTAAATAAGGTTGCACTTCTCTCAATGGGTCAATAATTGCTGCTTCGCCATTAGATGTAATATAATAAGCTCCCTGAGCTAAACATCCTGTATAAATTTGTTCTATTTTCATGTTGATTTATTTTTTATTTGTTGTTTATATTGGATTTAATTATTCACTAGTAAAAGGTAC
>JBBIUW010000032.1:0-12079 GCA_037440045.1 Sphingobacteriaceae bacterium | reverse complement strand
ATAACTTATAATAGGCTTCTTTTCCAGGTTCATCCACATGCGATTTACAATCTAGAGTAAATACATAATTATGCGGATTAGGAATTTCATCAATGAACTCGTCAAAAGAAATTACTTCTAAATTATTAAATAGAGCCGAATTCATTTTACAGTTACTTATATCACTCCAATTTAACTCTCGGATATAGCCACTACAAGAAGAAAGACTTGACAAATTTTCATCATGGTAAATTACTAATACACTATCCTTTGTTACCTGAACATCCATTTCTGTTCCGTCAGCTCCCCTATCCAAACAAGATTGAAAACTTTCTAATGTATTTACTGGATAAATAGACTCAGTGCCCATTCCAGCATGACCAAAACACCCAATCTCGTTATTATTTAGATTTACTAAATTAAAAGTTGCAGGATCTTTAGTACATGATACTAAGACAATGCTTGTTAATATGAAAAGGAATCGGAACAATTTTTTTATTTACTAATAAAGATAAGGAATTTTTGAAATTTCTTTTTTCTTGATAAAAAAGAAACAAAAAAATCAAGGCTCTTTAAAATTTAGCTAAAATCTGCATAGCATCAAACTGATTCTTTGAAGCGCTTCGCGAACAGCCCAAAGAATCTAGGCCCATGCTAACGCTTTTGATGCTATTTGATTTATAGGCTAAATTTTAAAAGGCCATTTTTGCCTCCACATCTTTTTTGATTCATCTTATCTAATTGACTTTCAAATCTTATTTAAAATAAAAAGCCCCCGCCAATTGGCGGGGGCTTTAAAATTAAACTGTTAGTTTTTTGTAACGAGGGCGTTTTGGTTCAACATTACCTAAACGTTTTTTACGGTTTTCTTCATATTCAGAGTAACCACCTTCAAACCAGTAAACCGAACTATCTCCTTCAAATGCCAAGATATGTGTACATACACGATCTAAAAACCATCTATCGTGACTAATAATTACCGCACAGCCAGCAAAGTTCTCTAAACCTTCTTCTAATGCTCTTAATGTATTTACATCTAAATCATTGGTAGGCTCATCCAGTAACAACACATTACCTTCATTTTTTAAAGCCATTGCTAAGTGTAAACGATTTCTCTCTCCACCTGATAATACTCCAACTTTTTTTCCTTGATCGCTTCCACCAAAATTGAAACGAGAAATGTAAGCTCTTGCATTCATCGGTTTTCCACCCAAAGTGATATTATCTAAACCTCCGCTTAATACATCGTATACTGTTTTGTTTGGATCTAACTCTTTGTGATTTTGATCGACATAAGAAACCTTAACTGTTGGACCAACTTTAAACTCACCACTAGTTGGTTTTTCTTCTCCCATAATCATTCGGAACAATGTTGTTTTACCAGCACCATTTGGACCAATAATACCAACGATTCCCGCAGGAGGTAATTTAAAGTTTAAGTGTTCATATAATAATCTATCACCAAAAGCTTTTGATACCTCAAGTGCTTCAATAACTTCGTTACCCAAACGTGGACCATTAGGAATGAAGATTTCTAGTTTTTCTTCTTTATCCTTAATATCTTCGTTCATCATTTTATCGTAGTTATTTAAACGTGCTTTTTGTTTTACACCTCGTCCTTTAACTCCCTGGCGCACCCACTCTAACTCACGTGCTAATGTTTTTTGACGCTTAGATTCTGTTTTCTCTTCTTGTTTTAAACGATTTCCTTTTTGCTCTAACCAAGATGAATAGTTTCCTTTCCAAGGAATACCTTCGCCACGGTCTAGTTCTAAAATCCAACCAGCTACGTTATCTAAGAAATAACGGTCATGGGTTACAGCAATAACAGTTCCTTTGTATTGTTGTAAATGAATCTCTAACCAATCAACAGATTCAGCATCCAAGTGGTTGGTAGGCTCATCTAACAATAAAATATCTGGTTCTTGTAATAACAAACGGCATAAAGCTACACGACGACGCTCACCACCCGATAATACTTTAATTGGCGTATTACTTTCGGCACAACGTAAAGCATCCATAGCACGCTCTAAACGAGAATCTAAGTTCCATAAATCATGTTGGTCGATTAGCTCTTGTAGTTGTGCCTGACGATTAATTAATTTATCCATTTTATCTGGATCATTTAATATTTCTTCGTCCATGAATTTGTTGTTTACTTCTTCAAATTCATTTAAAATATCAACGTGTTTTTGTGCACCTTCGCGAACAACTTCTATTACTGTTTTATTTTCATCTAACTTTGGCTCTTGCTCTAATAAGCCAATACTATATCCAGGTGATTGGTGAATTTCTCCCAAGTAATCTTTATCAAGACCCGCCATGATGCGTAATAATGATGATTTACCCGAACCATTTAAACCTAATACACCAATTTTAGCTCCATAATAAAAGGAGATATAAATATCTTTTAATACTTGTTTTTGAGGTGGATGTATCTTAGATACATTTACCATACTGTAAATAATTTGTCTTCCTACTTCTGACATGATTGAAAATTTGAGCTACGAATTTAAATTAAAAAAACGACTTTTATAAAGAAAAACCACAGTATTAAACCACAAAAATGAGTTTATTTAGGCATTTTAGACTATTAATTAAGGTAGGAGATAATCCATTGTGCATATTTATTTGCCATAAGTCTTTTTTTGGGAATCAATAACCCTCGTTGATTATAATTTTCATCTTCAATCATCAAATAGATTCCATCATTAGACAAACTAAACTTACCACTAATTTTTTGATACAAATTATTAATATTCGTGCAATCTAATTTTAAATCTTCTTCTTTTTTAATGGCTTCTAAAATTTCAGTTTGAAAAAAAACATCATTTTTAAATATACTATCAAGAGTAACTAAATTTAATTTACCGTCAATAACTATATAATTTTCATAAGAATAGTTATTATTATAATCATTGCTGTATATTGATGAATCAGGTGTTAAGGTAAAATAATTTATATATAATGATACGTGACTTTTACCGAATGCATAAATTTCCTTATGCAAAACATTCTTCAATATTTTGCTATTATTAGTAGTAAAACCTAAAGCTGAATTATTATAATTTTTTAAAATTTTTATTTCATCTAAATGCGTTTTTTCCAAAATGTCAAACAACTGATTAACATATAGTTGTTTTAGTAAAAAATCTTTATCTTCTTTTACCATAGTGATTTTTAAAGCTCCATCTGCAATATTATGGCTGCCGTCAGGTTTTATGAAGCTATAATCACAAAAGCCATCACCACAATGAATGGATGCCCCATTAAAAGCAAATTTTAAAAGTAAATTATTTATAATTTTAGAACAGCTATCCCTGCTTGAATATGATTTTATACTTTTTCCGTTATTATTTACTAAAACTCGTTCATTAGAATTTTTGAGTAACCACCAAAGTTCTTTTTTGTCTGATGTAAATCCATTTATAGTATCGTTTGTAGTAAAAAAACTTTTCTGAAAATTATTGAATACTGGAATAAAATCTGTGTAAGCAGTATCTACTAGCAATTTATTATTAGAATCAATTATTCCCACTTTTTTATTTTGATTTACAATTAAAAAAAGATTTTCAGTTAAGGGTTCAATGTACCTATACTGAGGTTTAATGTACCAATCATAATTATTATCTACAATCCCCATTTTACCTTTAAGGCCTGCTCTTTTATAATTAAATTGTTGCTGCTGGTAAAACGTATCGCATTCTATTGTTTTAATTTTTGTTCCAAGTGTATCATAAATATCGTATCGTTGTGATAACTTTTGTTTACATATCAAATTAAAATTTTCTGAATTATAAAAAAAATGAGAACTTGATATGATGGATGAATAAAGAGTATCAATCAATAATTTACCTGTTTTATAAGAAAATAGGCCAACCATATTATTTTTGGTGATAGCAAGAATTCCACTATAATACTTAGAGAGACTATAATCGTTGGTATTAGTATTTGGTAAATAAAATTCAGTTCGATAAAACGTTTTTAATTGATTAGTGAAAAGTTTTTCTCCTTTAAAATTAAATACTTCGAATGTGTTTTGTGGATTGTTTTTAGGATATAAAGAAAACAGATTACCTAAATATATCATTCCATAATTAGGTGAAATTTGCCCTGCTTCAATAATATTATTGCCAGTGCTTGAATGTAATTTCATAAAAATTGTAGCGACATCATCTTTGTAGAAACTGCCTTTTTCATTCTCGAACAAGTATTGTAACTTTTTGGGCTTCCCGCTTAAGTCTATATAAAAAATCTCATTATTATTTATTAGAAAATATAAGCTATATCTATTATCTGTTTTGAGTTCATAGAAATCGTATTCTGCATTTATTTCAACACCTCCATTTTTATTTAATACACCGTATTTATTATTTATTTTATATATAAATTTTAATATACTATCTGAATAATAATTACCAATATAACCAACGCTAATTAAATCATCATAAATAAAAGGAATGATAATATTACCAATAGAATCAACAACTCCGTATTTTTTATTTTGAGATGCTTTAAGCCACTTTTTATAACCTAGATATTCCATTTTATCATATTTACCAAAGGGTATTATTTCCTCTAAATCATAATTAATTAAACTGCAACTCGAATCATGTTTAGTCACTAAAATGGTATAATCTAAATTTGTTATTCTTATAAAAGGCCCATTAACAATTTCATTTTTATTATTTAAAAATAAGACAGTATCTCTCTTATACGCTACAAAGTAATTTTTCCAAATAGAAATATCGTCATACAATTTTGGTATAATTATTTTACCTGTGGAGTCAATAATTCCTAGTAAATGATTTCGCCACTCCATGTTTTGTTGTACAATAGTGTAAGTACTATCCTGCCACTCATGCACAAAACCATTCACACCATGAAACAAAAAACCGACATCTACTTGCATTAACGATGTTAAAACAGAATCTGGGTAATTTTTATAGCACCACAAGTAATCATTAGAAAATTCATAAGGTCTAACTTCATCATAAACTTGTGCAGAAAGCGGTTTACCGTTTCTGTTATAAACCATTGTTTTTTCGTTTTTATACCCAATAAAATAATGAGAACTAATATCAAATCTATCCTGACAGCATGGTATAATTACTTTACCGTCTTCAGCAGAGATAATCCCTCTATTCTGTCCGTCAAATACTTGAAAAACTGAACTGTTATGATAAGCTTCCTCTATGTACGCATAAGTAGGCTTTAATACCCATTTATTGTTTTCATTTTTTAATCCATACAAACAATTAATATTATCTTTTGCAATATGTAATTGAGCAATACCTAAATGATAAAGAAATAAGACAACTATATTTAGTGTAAATTTTAATTTCAATAGCAGATTATTTAAAGTTTTTATATAACAACTAAAATATTTAAAAGATACAATAATTTAGAACAAACCAAAAAAAAGGCGTAAATCATACGCCTTTAAACATTTTTATAAGAAATATTATTTTGATTTTGATTTCCAAATATTGTAATAATCTGATGTGATTTGTTTGATAACATGTTTAACTGCTCCAGCCCAAAAATTGCGCAACCCTATGCCTACTGGTTTACCTACCATTCGATCCATAATTAAAATACTTTTAGTTTTAATATCAAACACAACTACATAAAATACGGCTTCATCAATTGATTTATTAAAACTTTCGACTACAAAAGTAACACCTATCCCTTCTGTTTTTGCACCACATTTTAGTTTTGTAACAATGTCTTTAATCGCTTTTTGAGCATCTGGAAAAGTATAAGAATTAAATGACATCAACTCCTCTGCGTTGATTGTTTGGTTTTGTTTTTCGGTAGCAGCTATGTCATAAAAAACATCATCTTTTCTAAAAGCTTCTTTCAATTTAAAGTTTTTTTGTTCAGTTAAAATAACAGCATTCCAAGCTGGAATCCACTTATTTTTTAAATCACTACCAGATGCTTGACCCGCACCCATAGCCTGATCGAACTGACCAATCATTTTAGATTTAGAGAAATTTAAACCATACCATACAATAGATGTGGAGCTAAATACTTCTTTTATGGTATTTTGAGCTGAAACGGCTAAAGACAAAACAGTTAATAAGCCTAAAGTGATTTTTTTCATTTGTTAATTTTTATTTTTTATGATTACTAAATTAAATATTTACAATTACCTCATTATTGATATAAATCAACCTTTTGGGAAATAAACAACATGTTTTTCGTTGTACATTCTAATATATTTTGTAGCAAACTCTTTTTTCTTTTTTTTACTCAAAGCCGAAAACTCCTTATAAATCGCATCATCTCTTTTTAAATACTCTTCTAATTTTTCAATACTAAACTGAACAATTTCTCCACTGTAAAAATCAAACAAGTACTGTCTTATTTCTCTCGTTTTTGTAGCTGTGCTATTCATTGGCGTATTCATAAAAGGGTCATATCCTGGAGAATAGCCAAGAACTTCCACTGTTCCAATAAAATTACTGATAGATCCAAAAACAGGGATTCTAAAAAAGTTTTTATCCTGATTAATATAAATCATATTGTTTTGACAATAGCCCCAAACCTTTTCAGATTTAACTTTTGTTTCAGAACCATCTCTTTCTGTGTAATCAATCAGCTCTTCTTCTATTAATTTCGAATAAAAATCAAGCTGCTCTTTATTAATATTTGTATTTATTTTTTCTTTGGGAATAGGCCAATTATATCTGAAATCCTGATAACTCAAGTAAATACCTTCATATAGTCTAAAATCTTTTGTATATGCTATAGAATCTTGAGCATTAAAACAAGATGCTTTTAAAAGGAAAAGTATTATCAAAAAGATAGCATATCTCATATTGTAAATATCTAAATTATTTGTAACTTAACGTATAATTTTTTCTACTATGAAATTGTATTTGACATTTTTTACCACATTCATATTTATTCAATTAAATGCCCAATCTGTATTAAATATTGAACTAATAAAAAAAATAGAATCAGGTTCTATGGATGAAATAATAACCGTTTTGATTTTGCAAAAACCAAATTCAGAAATCAATTTCTCAAAGTTCCCAAATACAAAATTAAACTATCAAGCAGGTAATATTTATTCGGTTACAAGTACTCTACAAACTATTAAAACTCTAGCTAAACAACCCCATATTTTACGGATTGAATATACAAAACCGCACTATCAGTTAATGGCCGATACAGCTGTTATAAGAAACCGAATAAAAGATATAAAATTAGGAACATCTCCTTTAACACAACCATATGATGGATCTGGAGTCATTGTTGGTATTATAGATTCTGGAACAGATTTTAATCATCCAGATTTTAAAGACGCAACTGGAAAATCAAGAATAAAATATTTATGGGATATGACTAAACCAACAGCAGCTAACACACCTACTGTTTATGGTTATGGACAAGAATGGAACAATTCTGAAATAGATTTAGGGCAATGTACTCATACAGATTTAACCCATTATGGGCATGGAACTAATAGCAGTGGAATTGCCGCTGGAAATGGCTATTCGATAAATAAATATGAAGGCATGGCTCCAAAAGCAGATATCATCGTAGTTGCATTAGATTTTAACAGATCTGGTTTTATTATTTCTGATGCTTTACAATACATCGTTGCAAAATCTCAATTATTAAACAAACCATTAGTTGTAAATGCTAGTGTAGGAGATTATTATGGAAGCCATGATGGAACCGATTTAGAAACACAAATAATTAACAACATGATTGCAAATGTTCCTGGAAGAGCATTAGTTGCATCAGCTGGAAATGCTGGTCCAATAAAATTTCATGTAGGATATACAGTTAGCAACACCGATACTAATTTCACATGGATAAGTAATAACGCTTCTCGCATTTATGTTTCAGAATTTGCAGACACATCTCAGATAAAAAACGTGAAGTTCAGTATCAGTGTTACTAATCCTGCTTTTACTGATTTAGGGAGTACAACATTTAAAACATATAATTATGCTTTAAACACAGTTAAAAAAGATACAATTTATTACAATTCAAATAGAATTGGGATTATAGAAAGTTCTGCAGATATAAATACGTTTGGTGTTTATGAATTAGCTATAACTATAAAGGCAGATAGCACTGGATATTTATGGGGCATTAATCACACAGGAAATGGCAGGATAGATTCATGGAACTTTGATTATGTTACAAGTGGCATTCCTTCTGCAAGTTTGTATCCAAAAATAGCTCGCTATAAAATGGCAGATACTTTACAAACAATTGTTAGTGGATTTCAATGTAGTAACGAAGTAATTACTGTAGGAAATTATGTAAACAGAAATCAATATATAGATGTCAATAATAATCCTCAAGGAACTTCAGAAATACCTGGTAAGCTCCATATAAGTAGTAGTTCTGGCCCAACCAGAGACAATAGAATTAAACCAGATATTACTGCAACTGGAGGAACAATACTAGCAAGTTCACCTTTAGCTCACATCTTAAATTTAAAAGTAAATGCACCATATTTAGTTGCTCAGGGAGGCTTTCATGTCACTGCTGGTGGCACCTCGGCATCTAGTCCAGTAGTTGCTGGATTAGCAGCACTATATTTTCAAAAACATCCTACAGCAACCAATCAACAGTTAAAAGATGCCATTATTAATTGTGCATATCAAGATGCTTTTACAGGCACAAGTTTACCCAACAATAAATGGGGTTATGGTAAATTAGATGGTTTTGCTACTATGACCTGTGGAGAATCTCCTCAAAACATTAAAACAATAAATAATCAATCTGATATACAAGTTTATCCAAATCCACTTACTTCTGAAACAAATATTTTATTTCCCAATTCGAATTACAAAACCATAAAATTGTATAATTCATCGGGGCAATTAGTTTGGGATGACAAATGTTCAGAGAAACAATATCAATTACATCGTAAGCAATTGGCAGCAGGTTTATATTTGTTAATTAGCGAAGAAAAAAACGCTACATATAAAATTAAAATCATTATTTTGTAGCCTATTTGACATTAAACATACTATTTTAGCTACAAATTCGTTATACGATTTGAAATGAAATTTTGCCTTTACATATTACTCGCTTTTTTAATGACAACATCAACGTTATTTTCTCAAACTAAAAAGAGGAATTTTCGTCAGCATGAGGTTGGAATTTTTATTGGCGGAGCATACTATATTGGAGATTTAAATCCACGTAAACAATTTGCTTTAACACAACCTGCAGCTGGAGCCTTTTACAGGTTTACACCAAATTATCGTTATGCCTTTAGAGGTGGTATTTATTGGGGCAATATCATGGGGGATGACTCTCAAACAGATGATCCTGACCAATTACAGAGAAATTTAAATTTCAAATCGCGTATTATTGAATTTAATGCCATTGCAGAGTTTAATTTTTTAGAATATAGAATTAGTAACGATAAATATAAATTTACCACCTTTTTATTTTTAGGCATTGATGTCTATAATTTTAGACCAAGAGGACAAGTAGGAAACAATTGGATTGATTTGCAGCCATTAAGAACAGAGGGGCAATCAAAAGCCTATAAACTCACTCAAGTATCCATTCCTTTTGGTATAGGTGCAAAAATGAATGTTTCTAAGCAAGTTGGCATTGGTTTGGAATGGGGACCTAGAAAAACATTTACAGATTATTTAGATGATGTTAGTGGTACTTATCCAGACCCAACCGTAAATCCTTTTGTTTCTGCAGGTGCAGCAAAAATGTCTGATCGTTCAAAAAATGCTGGTAGCAATGTAAATGAGCAAAGAGGAAATCCAAGAACTAAGGATTGGTATTTCTTTTTTGGTATCACATTAAACATTAAGCTTAACTTAAAACCTGCTCCTTGTTACGCTTACGATCACTAGTCTTATTTTTTCCTAGTTTTTTCTTTTGATTCGTTCCAGGTTTTGTATTCGTTTTGCTGTTCTGGTCTATAAGCAGGCATTCTTCTTAAAGGTTCGCAAGGTTTTAAAGTAGCATAACAATCTGCTGGCAATTGTTGATACAAAGCAGTACCTTTTGTTTTCCATGCAATCATATCATCACTAACCTCTTTTACTACTTTTGCAGGATTACCAACTACAACTTTTCTTTCTTCTATTACTGTATCTGCAGGCACAAAACATAAAGCGCCAATAATACAATTATCGCCAATTACACAATTATCCATTACAACCGCATTCATACCTACCAAAACATTTTTACCTATTGTTCCTCCGTGAATAATTGCGCCATGACCAATATGCGCTGCTTCTTTTAATAAAACAGTAGTTCCTGGAAACATGTGAATAGTGCAATTTTCTTGTACATTACATCCATCTTCAATAATAATTTGTCCCCAATCGCCACGAATTGCAGCACCAGGGCCGATATATACATTTTTACCAATAATGACATTACCTGTAACAGTTGCATTTGGATGTATAAAAGATGTTTTATCTATCACAGGTTTATAACCATTAAATTCGAAAATATTTGCCATTATATAATATTGAATTTTAAAATTAGAACTCGCTTTTTAAATGAAACTTAATTTCAGGAAATTTTGTTTGAGCCATTTCTAATAACCATGCCGATTCTGCTAAAAACACCAATCGGTTCTCTTTATCATATGCTATATGATTAGCCTTGTCAATTAAAAATTCATCTAATTTTTTCTTATCGTTACATTCAATCCAAAGCGCTTTGTATAAATTCACTGAATCATATCCACATGAGGCATTGTATTCTGATTTCAAACGATGTTGAATAACTTCAAATTGTAATGCTCCAACTGTACCAACCACTTTTCTTCCGTCCGCTTTTTTAGTAAATAATTGCGCAACCCCCTCATCCGTTAACTGCTCTAAACCTTTTTGCAATTGTTTAGTTTTCATTGGATCAAGATTAGTAACGTATTTAAATAATTCAGGAGAAAAGCTAGGGATGCCTTTGAAATTATATTTAGTTCCTTCTGTTAAGGTATCGCCAATTTTAAAATTACCCGCATCATACAAACCAATAACATCTCCAGGAAATGATTCGTCAATCACTGATTTTTGTTGAGCCATAAAAGCTGTTGGATTACTAAATCTCATATCCTTACCTTCGCGCACATTGTAGTAATATTTATTTCTTTCAAATTTCCCAGAAACTATACGAAGAAATGCAATTCTATCTCTATGTTTAGGGTCTAAGTTTGCGTGAATTTTAAAAATAAAACCGCTAAATTTTGATGAATCTGGCTCAATATGACCCGCTACATCTGTATCTCTGCCTTGAGGTGTTGGTGCTATCTCTACAAAACAATCTAACAATTCTTTAATACCAAAATTATTTACAGCACTTCCAAAAAACACTGGACTTACATTAGCTTTTAAATATTCTTGTTTATCAAAATCATCATAAACTCCATCAATCAATGTAATATCATCACGTAACTGATTCGCAAAATCTTCGCTAATATATTTTTCAATTTCAGTATCATTTACATTATCTAAAACCACACTCTCTTCAACTGTAGTTTTACTTTCTCCTTGGAAAAGAGATAATTTTTTCTCGTATAAATTATAAACTCCTTTAAATGATTTACCAATACCTATTGGCCAAGTTAATGGACGAACTCTTATTTTTAATTCTTTTTCAATTTCATCCAATAAATCAAAAGCATTTTGTCCCTCACGGTCCATTTTGTTTACAAAAACAATTACAGGAGTATTTCTCATACGACATACTTCCAATAATTTTCGTGTTTGAGGTTCTACTCCTTTTACACAATCAATCACCATAATTACACTATCCACAGCTGATAATGTTCTATAAGTGTCTTCTGCAAAATCTTCGTGACCAGGAGTATCTAAAATATTAACTTTAAAATCACGGTAATCAAACGCCATAACGGATGTTGAAACCGAGATACCACGCTGTTTCTCAATTTCCATGAAATCGGAAGTAGTAGATTTTTTAATTTTATTAGATTTAACGGCACCAGCTGATTGAATAGCACCACCAAATAACAATAATTTTTCTGTTAAAGTGGTTTTACCCGCATCGGGATGGGCAATAATGGCAAACGTTTTTCTTTTATGTAATTCTTCTATGAAACTCATTGATTTTTGAAATAAGGGTA
>JBBIUW010000031.1:0-12181 GCA_037440045.1 Sphingobacteriaceae bacterium | reverse complement strand
ATCCTAACACAACTTAACTGCTCATCAACCCTGAGGAATTTCCGAGATATTCGCCTCAGTGTCAGCTTAGCAATCATATCAAATATTTAGACATTAGAATTCTACCACAAATAAAAAATATAAGTATTGAAGAAGTTGCTAAAATTACTTCTAAAAATGCGTTAGATATATTTGGAAACAAATAAATTCATAGTTAATCCATTTACAAAAACATTGGTTTATGCTAATGTTTTTATTTCTATATGTGCCTTGGCACAAGTGCTTTTAACATATTATTTATTTTCTATTCCGTTTAATTTTGCCAACAACTCTTATTTATTATTTATTTTATTATCAACCTATTTGCAATATAATGTGCAACGTGGTTATATGATTAATCAAAATAATATTCACGAAGAGCGATCGCAGTGGCTAATTAAACATAAAAAAATTTTATTAATTAGTGTTGGAGTATCTTTATTGATTGTTTTGTTTCTGTGCAACAAATTAAGTTGGACATCTATTGGAATTATGATAGGCGCCGAAGTTGTGTCAACGCTATATTATCTTCAGCCATTTAATTTAAGGAGGCACGGTTATATTAAGCCATTTTTAATTTCTTCGGTATGGGCCATTAGTTGCAGTTTAGTGCCTTTAATAGAAAATAAATTAGTTACCGAGCATAGCCTGTTTTTTGTTGCTTCACAGTTTTGTTTTATATCTGTACTATGTTTATTGTTTGATATTAAAGATGGAGAGAGCGACTATTTGTCGGGAGTGAATACCTATGTCAATAAATTTGGAGTGAAAATTACAAAGCTTATTTGTTTTGTTTTTGTTGCTATTGGATTTACTTGTTTTTACTTATTTAATCACGAGCAGCAGTGTTTAATAACTTCAATTATTTTAAGAGTATTTATTGTAGCTACAATACTTTTTACAAATGATAAAAAACATTCATTTTATTATTACCTGTGGGTTGATGGATTGATGTTACTTCAACCTATCTTGTTTTTTATTTTTTAGAAAACAATTATCGTTAAAACACCATCAGTTATCTAAAAAACAGCATCAGATAACAAACAGTTAATCTGCCAATTTTGATTTCATATATCTTTATAGTAAAACTAGAATTATGAAAAGCTATATTATAGGTATTTGTTTATCCCTTTTGTTTTATCATACAATATTTTCTCAAAGCATAACATTAAGTGTTGTACAGCCAAAATGTAATAATGATGGAATTTTGAAGGCAACTGTAACTGGTGTTACACCTCCTTACGATATTGTGTGGTACGAATATCAAGTAAACCCAAATACTATTGTTGCAACTCTATCAAATGTTACAACTTTTACAACCCAAATCAGTAATCAATCGCATTATTCATATATTGCCGAAGTATTGCAAGGTGGAGTAGTTGTAGCTACAAGTTCCACAGTTATTTTGTCACCTGTTATTAATGTAGCCCAGCCATGGGGAACGATAGTATCATATAGTTGCCCAGCTGCAGCAGCAAGTGTTTCATTAGGTATTTCTGGAGGAACTTTACCGTATTCAATTATGTGGCAAGAATGGTATTCAAATGTTACAATTAATACAAATGAGCCATGTAACTTACCAGAGGGTAGCTACAACTATTTTATAACAGATGCAGCAGGTTGTCAAAATAATGCAATAGGATCCCCTGGGGGGTTAATCCCATTGAACGTTACTTATAGTTCTGGAATTACTTATAGTGTTAACACAACAGTAGCTAATTGTACTAATGGAACAGCATCGGTAACATCTATTGTTGGTGGTACTGCACCTTATACTTATTTATGGGATAATGGCTTAACATCTTCTAGTGTGAATAATTTAACAAAGGGATGGAAAAATGTTACTGTAACAGATGTTAATGGATGTTATGAAAATAAGTATTTTGTTATAGCTCAAACATCTACTTTAAATGTTGGAACTACAGATGTTGATGCTTCTTGCTTATTAAGTAATGGAAGTGCTACAGTATTTGCTAGTGGCGGAACTCCACCTTATTCATACCAATGGGCAAATGGTCAAAACACACAGGTTATTTCTAATTTAATAAGTGGATATTATCCTGTAAATGTTATTGATGCGAACGGATGTTTAGGTGATAGTTATGCTGATATACAACAAACAACACCTATTGTAGCTACAGTTTCAACTAGTGTGAGTCAATGCTCTGCGGCAACAGGATCTGCTTCGTTAACATTAGCTGGAGGGCAAGCGCCATATTCAACCACATGGAATACTTATCCTGTACAAACAGGAATGATACTTTCAAATGTGTCGAGTGGTCAGTATTTTTTTACTATAACAGATGCAAATGGATGCGTTAAAAACGGAAATGTAAGCATAGTGAATGTTTCTAACATGAATGGTAGTATATTAACTTCTCCCGAAACTTGTAATCGAAATAACGGAAGTGCACAGTTTTATTTATCTTCTCCCGGGGCTACACCATACACTTATCAGTGGTCAAACGGGGCAACTACACCAATTGCTTCTAATTTATCAAATGGGGTGTATAGTTGCACTTTAACAGATGCTGCAAATTGCAAATTAGTGAAACAAGGAAATGTTTATAGTTCATCTCCTATGCAGATAGGATTTAATACGACACCTACTTCTTGTTTGTTTTCTTCCGATGGTGCCATTAGTACAAGTGTGTCGAATGGAATAGCCCCTTATACCTATCATTGGTCAACAAATGCGACTTCTTCTAATTTAAGTGGGATACCTTCTGGAAATTATTATTTATCGGTAACTGATGCAGCAGGGTGTGTTGCACATGATTATACTTTTTTAGGTTATAATACAGCTAATACAAATTGTTATTGTATCATCAGTGGTACCGTTTATAATGATGCGAATTTAAATTGCATAAAGGATATCGGCGAGTTAGGAATACCCCATGTGAGGATAGATGGTTCAGGAATAGGCTATGCTTATACAGATGCAAACGGAGTATATAGTTTTACTGTTCCAGCAGGTACATATACCTTAACAGAGCAGTTAAATGCTAATTATCAAATTTTAGGATGTCAGAATAATACAGCTGTTGTTATAACCAATCCATCTTCGGGCTGTATTATGTATATTAATTTTGCTAATACAGTTATTCCTGTTCATGATCTACATATTATTACAACATCGGTTAATCAACCAGTACCAGGAAATAATTATTCTCAAAAAATAATTGTAGTAAATGAAGGGACTTATAATGAAAATAATATTCAAGTATCAAATGCGCACGATGGACAGCTTAGTTTTACAAATTCTACAATACCATTTGTTCAAGTTAATCCAGGGGTGTTTCCAAACTGGTATTCAGTAAACAACGGATTCACAACTTTAACACCTTCAGCCTCGTCTTGTGATATTATTAATTATTATGTGCCTACTAATATTTCTGCAGGTACTAATGTAACTTTTAATGACACAGTATCCTCTCTGGCTCCTGTATCGAGCAATTGGACTTCTGACTATACGCCTTGGAACAATGTTAATAATTATAATACAACAGTAGTATCTTCTTATGATCCTAATTTTAAAGAAGTAACACCTAAAGGAATCGGTCCTTATGGTATCATTAGTTATAATGATACTATTTTAGAATATGTTATTCATTTTCAAAATACTGGAACTTACTACGCGCAAAATATTTATATATTAGATACTTTGGATAGTGATTTGGATTGGGAAAGTTTTATGCCAGGATATGCAGACCATAATTACACTGTAAGTATGAGCCTTAATGGTGTAGTTAAGTTTTCTTTTAATAATATTTATCTTCCATATTATAGTGATGCTAGCAATGGATTGGTAAGCTATCGTATTAAAACTAAAAAAAATTTACTACCAGGTACTGAGTTTAGAAATAATGCAGCTATCTTTTTCGATTATAATGCCCCTATTATCACAAATACTACCATTAATAGTTTACAAATATTAAGTGAAATGAATGAGAAGCAATCAATAAAATCGACATTAAACCTTTATCCAAATCCTTCTCATGAAAAAATAAAAATAAGTTTAACTGATAAAAATGGAGAGTTACTTGTTTATGATCTATTAGGGAAAGTTGTATTTTCTCAGAAAACAATTGATGATATTATTGAATTAAATGTGAGCTCTTTTCCAGAAGGTTTGTACATAATTAAATTTATTGATACTAATGGATTAAGCAATAAAATAAAATTCATTAAAAATTAGAAAACAAGATTTAAAGATACTTTTTCCCAATTAAATAATTAGTAACATAGTCATGCACGCCATCTTCTAAGCTTGTGAATGGCTTATCATAACCCTGAGCAATTAATTTAGCCATATTTGCTTCTGTGAAATATTGATATTTATCTCTGATATCAATAGGCGTATCAATAAACTCAATATTTGGTTCTTTGCCTAAGGCTTTAAATGTAGCTTTAGCTAAATCTAAAAATGTACGAGCCTTTCCACTACCTAAATTGTAAATACCGCTTTTTATATTTTCTCCATAAGTAAAATATAATACATCTACTAAATCTTTTACATAAACAAAGTCGCGTAATTGTCCACCATCCGTATAATTTGGATTATGCGAGCGAAATAATTTCACTTGTCCTTTTTCGTTTATTTGGTTAAAAGAGTGAAATATAACAGAAGCCATACGTCCTTTATGATATTCGTTAGGGCCATAAACATTAAAGAATTTAAAACCTGCCCATTTTGGAGGATTACTTTTTTGAGTAAGTGCCCATTTATCAAAATCATTTTTACTATCACCATATGGATTTAATGGCTTTAATAAAGGAATTTTTGTTTCATCATCATCGTATCCAAATTCGCCTAACCCATAAGTTGCTGCTGATGATGCGTAAACCATAGGGATAAAGTGCTTGGTACAAGTGCTCCAGATGGATTTAGTATAATTTAAATTAAGCTCATTAAATAATTCTACATTAAACTCTGTTGTATCTGTTCTTGCTCCTATATGATAAACAAAAGTTACTTCTGTAGCATGTTCTTCAAACCAATTTAAAAAATCAGATCGTTCAATTTTATGAATAAATTTTTTAGTATGGTAATTATCAATTTTTTGTAATTGAGAAAAATCGTCAACTAAAATTAAATTTTCATGACCTTCGTTGTTTAATTTGCTTATTAAACAACTACCTATAAAGCCTGCGGCACCTGTTACGACAATCATTTTATTATTTAATGATGGTTAATTTTTTTGTGATGGTGTTATTTTTAAATGAGATTTGAACACTGTAGTTGCCAGAGTTTAAAGCTTTTAAATTTAACTCATGGTTTACATTGCCCGCTGTTTCATTTTTAGTTTCTATATATACTAATTCTCCTAAGGCGTTATAAATATTTACGGCAACAAATTCATTGTTTTGTAAAGTATAATTTAAGTAACATAAATCTGTTGTTGGATTTGGGAACACATTTAATGTTACGTTTTTTGAATTTTGTTCTTTTACCGAAACTACTGTTTCTGGATTTGCAGTTAACTTTACTTCTTCTGCATTTATAATACTACGTTTTTTAGTATCAACATCATACTCGCTAAGTATACCAATTAAATAAATGTTATCTGCATTGTATCTAAACTCACCAGATGCTGCTGTTGGTAAATTAAACGAATAATTTTTAGTATAGGTTATTCCATTAGTTGACCCATTTGATGGAATAATTCCGGTTGCTCCATATGCTCCGTCAGCCATATAGTCAATAACATATTGATGTTTGTAATCAGAAGCGTTTAGTAAATAGGTTGAAGCATTTAAATAGGTTCCAACTTGGTAATAAGGCGATGACCCTACGTTATATAAGTAGCTGTGTTGATTCCATTGATTATCAGTATTGTCATTTGCTGGACCATAAACATTATTTTCTTTTACATATAAGTTTAAACGGTAATCGCCTTTTACATCTCCATAAAAGGTAGAAGATACGGTTGCATCAATTTGGTTTGTACTTGAGTTATAGGAAACATTTGTAACAGTAACTGTTGCAGGAACATTCATTGCTAAACGTTGATTTACGTACGAAGACCAATTACTCTTATCTACGGCAACGGTGTTGTTTGCTGAGAAGAAATATTGATCAATGGTTGCAGAAGGATAATTGCTTATATAATCCGAAGCTAAAACGGTTCCCGATGCAATACTCATATTATCATTGTTGTGTATTGATGCGGCTATGACATTTGTATTTGTTGTTGCAATTGATTTTAATACTGTATATCCATCTGGACACCAACCGCAACTTGTTTCAGTATATTGTTCTACTAATACTTTTTTTGTTGATGCGATTGAGGCAATAGTAATACTTCCAGTAATTGTGTCGTTTGTATTAACTTGGTCAGACATGCCATTGATAAAGCTGGTCCAAATTTTATAAGTATTATATATTGGAGTTGCAGATACGTAAGGAGATGTAAACGTTAACATTCTACTATCTAAGTAATTTAGGGCTGGAGATAATATTTTTGTTTCAGATACTGTAACTCCATTAGCCATTTTGTAATTGATGGTTAAATTAGTTATAGGAGTGTATCCATAGTTCTTAAATGTTGCTGTAAGCGTATTAATGTTATTTACAACACTGTATTTGTAGTTTTCGTGAGACAAAGCACCAGCATCAAATCCATTAGACATATTTTGTACTACGATGTCATCTATCCATAACTGATATTTGTTACTTGAATTATTTTTAAAAGCAATTCTTATGTTTTGTCCAGCGTATGCGCCAAGCGAAATACCGCGTTTTTGCCAATTGTTTTTTTCTGATGAATTTGAGTATACCAAGCTATTAAAATCACCTACTACTGCTGTAGTAATAGTGTTTGTTGACACATAAACTTCGTAGCCATCTAAATTATTTAAATCAGGAGCCATTGCTTCCCATGTTAACACAGTATTTGCTGCAATATTGCTAATGGTTGGAGTAATAAGCCAAGCGTTAGCAATACCTACTGGCTTTAACCAAGAGGTTGAAACGGCAAATGTATCAGTTGTGTTGGGGGCAGCATAGGTTAACCATGCTTTTTGTTTTTGTCCGTTTGCTCGGAATGGATAGTTTCCTGTAAGAGTATCTGCGATTAAATTACCATTATTAATAGCTATCATGCCACTTGGCACATCAGAAAACAAATAAGTTTGCACTGTACTATTAGCAGTATACGTTCCCGTATTTAGACTTTGCCCGTTAAAGTGCTCGCTGTATAATATTTGTGAGAATGAGTTGTTTATAACAAAAACAGAAAGAATAGAATAAAATATTTTTTTATACATAGTAAAAATGATATAAGGCTGACATAATGTGTCAACCTCACAAAAATAGGATTTTTACAACAAAATTGGCGATAACAGTTGTTATTTTAATAGGTTTAATGCCATTTTAAGTTAAAAACAAATGTTTTTTTGCTTTGTATAAACAATAAAGGGCTGGCAATTGCCAACCCTTTAAAGCTTTTAAATTTTACAATAATTATTTACTTACTACTAATTTACGGCTTGTTTTTCCGTTTGCAGTAGAAATGTTTACATTATACACACCGCTAGCCCAGTTTTCAGTATTTAAATTTACTGTATGGTTTCCAGCAGCAATTTCAGTCATTGATTCTGTGCATACTTCACGTCCCATTACATCAACTACACTAATAGATACAGTTTCGTTTTGAACTAATTCTAAAGTAATAGTTGTATTGTTTTTTGTTGGATTTGGAAACATTAATACGTTTTCTTTATTATTACTGAGTTGTTTTATTCCAGTTACTCCTGTATTTACAATAATTTTAAAAACAAGAGTGTCTATAGTAGTACTACCATTTTTAAGTAAATAAGTAATAGTGTTAGTTCCTGTCACAACACCTGAATACATATGAAACTTTATCCAACCTATATTACCAGGAGTTATTGTTGGCATAATGCCATTATGTGTTAGGTTTAAAGAACAAATACCACTATTGCATAATTCAAAACGAGAATCAATTAACGTATCTACTATTTGTAATCTCCAATTTAAGTCTAAATTTTGAGTACCTATATTTACAATCTCAATACCACCAAAGTCGTTGGAGTTTGTATCAATTGTATGCACGTAAAGCTTCCCTGGATTGTAACTATACGATTGACACCATATATTAGTTGAAACTAATAAACTCAAAACTATAATGTAAATTGAAGAATGTGATTTTGCCATATATTGTTTAGTAAAAATAACAAAAGGTTGGAGTAATCCAACCTTTTTGTTATTTTAGAGTCTTAAAATTATTTAATAATTTCTATTTTACGGCTAATACTACCGTTATTAGTTGTAATATTTACATTGTAAATACCATTTGACCAATTTTCAGTATTTAATTTAATAGTATTAATTCCTGTAGAAGAATTTAATGTTTCAGAATGGATTAATTGCCCCATTATACTCAATACATTAATAGTAATAGTTTCTTCTTTAGCTAAATTTAATTCTATTGTAGCATTATTTTTAGCTGGATTTGGATAAATAACTACTTCAATTTTTTCGTTATTAATTTGTTTAATACCAGTTGGTGCAGACAAAGGAACTGTATTTGCATTGAAAACGATATTTGTTTTAGCATCAATTAATAATGCATGAACATTCATATTGTTAACATTGTAAGTAGCAGGAACAGTATAACTAAATACAGATGAAGTATATGTTGAACCAGCTGTTAAAGCGCTTGGCAAGCTGTTTGCTTGACCTGTAAATCCTCCTAAAATAGTACGAGCTACGAAATCATAGTGCATTGATGCCGCAGGTACTGGATTTGTTGATGCTTGCCAATCGTGGCCAGCCCCAACTAATGGTTGGTTTTGTGACGAAGAACTGTAATAATTTGTTTGATTATAACCAGATGCCGTTCCTGTTACATTGTTTTCAGTAAATACAATTGCTAAACGATAATCATTATTTGAGGTGTTATTTGTAAAACCAGCAGCCATTTGTGTATTTACAGTAATGTCAGCAACTCTTGTAGTATTATTGTAAGAAGGAGTAATAACTAAATTTGCTAAAGCAAAATCATTAATGTGATTCGCGTAAGACGTAAACATATCAGAAGGGTCTAATTCTTCAATCGCTCTACCACATAATGCTGTAGGGAATCCACTAACCATAGAAGTTATACCAGCATCATAAACTGTATTTCTCATTGGATCGCTAGAACTATTATGAACAGCAATTAAAGCTGTAGTTGTAGGATTTACTTTATACATAGAATCCATATAAACAGCCCCTCTTGGACACCATCCACACCACGTTCCAGTTCCTTCTTCAAAAACCACTTTATGATTTGGAGCAAAAGAATAACCTTTAATAGAAGTTTTTAATGTATCGTTTGTTTGAACACCATCGCCAGCTAATTCTATCCAAACTTTAATATTTGCTTCATTTGCAGATGTAATAGTATATGGAGTGGTAAAATTAATAGTTGTGATTTGACCGTAACCTAAATTTAAGCCTGTAACATTTTGTGAAACAGTAGAAACACCATTATCGTATTTTGCTGTAAAGCCTGTAACGTTTGTGTAACCATTATTTCTTACATCTGCAGTAATTGTTTTATTTGTGCCAACTAAACCAAAGGCGTTTAACCCAGTAGGAGTTGTAGCTGCTAATATTAAATCGTTTGCGGCCGGTACAATTAATTGAACGTCATCTAAAAACAATATGTCCATATCATTTGAATTATTAACAAATGCAATTTGCACTGTTTGTCCAGCGTATGCATTTAAATTCACACTTCTTGTTGTCCATGTTGAATTTTCTGCAGGAACTGTTAATAACGTTGTACCAAAACTTGCAGTTGTTGTTCCTGTAGTAGAGATTTTAACTAAGTATCCATCAGGATAAGAAGCATCTGGAGCGTTTGCAGACCAAGCTAAAACACCATTAGTTGGAACTGTGAAAGTTGGAGTAATCAACCAGTCATTTGAAATTCCTGCTGGTGTGTAGTAAGATGTACTAACTGCAACTCTTCCGTGAGCAGCTGTTGCAGGATCTGAAGATGCTGACATATTGCGAGTAACCCAAGCATTAGTTGCAAAACTATATGAAGACAAAGCTGATGCTACAGTTTTACCATCAACATTATTTTGAAACCATCCTGCTGGTATTGCCACCCCAGTGGTTGATGAGAAATCCTGTGTGAATGTTTGTGCGTTAGCTAAGCCTGAAGCAAATAATGCTATGGCGAGTAGTTGTTTTTTCATGGTATGTTGTGTTTTAGTTGTTTATTTATTTATTTATTGTGAATTTTTTTACGGTTTTAAAATTTCCCACTCCGACAGAAACGAAGTAAATTCCAGACGAAAGAGTTTCCATCTCTAATGAAACTGTATTTTTTCCAGAAGATAGTTCAATATTTTTATTATAAACATTAACGCCTAAAGCATTAGTAATTGTAACTACTGCATTGTTAGCATCTACAGCGGAATTAACAGTTAAAAATGCCTTATTGTTTGCCGGGTTAGGGTATACTTCTGATACAAATGATATTAATGATGAATATGATTTTACAGATGCAGCTAAATCATTGTATTTTATAGTGAATTCTATCACATCCGATGAAACATTAGTTGTTTCAAAAATTCGATATCTAATGCTTGAAGAGCCGGCAACTGATGCCTCATCATAATGAATACTGATTGGATGCCCATTAGCTGTTGCATCCCCATTAGCTGTTATCGTTTCTGTTTTTGCAGAAGTAAATGTGTAAGGATCATAACACTGACCTCCAAAACAAAAATAAGGATTTGAAGAATCACCAGGTGCTACAATATGTCTTACATCTTGATACATTCTCATTTTATAAGTTTTCGTACTTGAGCTAGTATTTTTAATGTTAATATCTAATTGATCCATGCCAAGCCCATTTACATTTCTGTAAATTACCATACCGTTTGTAATAACGCTATTTCCGTTAGAAGAATTTGTTACCAATAAGCTTGACTGAGCAAATAACCCGCCCATATTTAGGATAAAAGTTGAAAGCAATAGTATAAGTTTTTTCATGTGCATTAGGTTTATTTTATTAATAAAAATTTCTTATACAATATTAGGAAAGAAAAGCCCAAAATAATAATTCGTTTTTCCATTAAATAGGATTCCTAACTCTGTTTAGTTTTGTGTAAAAAAACATTCCATTTTATTCAACCCCCTTGTAAACAGGCTTTTTATGGCATTATTTGAAAAAACTAAGTTCATTGAAGCTGATTAAATTGGAGTCCAAAACATCAATTTATTATAGGATTCCTAAAACATCAAAAATGAAATGATATTACTTTTTATAAAAACTCATTTCATCTAAATATTGCCAAACTGCTTGCGGCACAAAGAAACAGACGTTTTTTTTGGTTTTAATAGCCTGTCTTATCATCGTTGAAGAAATATCCATTAATGGAGCTTCTGTCATAACAATATTTGGGTGGTTTTTTATCCCGATAGCTATCGGGACAGAAGAATTTGTCTTTGGGCGAGGATACACATATATTTTATGGTTTTTCAATATTTCCTCATAATTTTTCCATTTGGTAAATGACTCCAAGTTGTCTTCACCCATTATTAATGAAAATTCATGCTGAGGATATTTTTCTTTTAAATGTGCCAATGTATTAATAGTGTAGGAAGGCTGTGACAAACCAAATTCAATATTACTGCTTTTTAAAACATCGCTATCTCCAATAGCTAAATTTACCATATGCAAACGTTGATTTTGATTTAGTAAAGATGATTTTTCTTTTAATGGATTGTGTGGCGAAACCACAAACCATACTTGTTCCAAATTCGTAAAAGAAGCCATATAATTTGCTAATACCATATGACCCACATGAACGGGATTAAAAGATCCAAAAAACAAACCAATATGCATACTGTAAAATTAAACATCATTTTTGATTTATGATGTATTTTTTAATCAGCTAAATATGTAAATTAGCCTGTGCTTTTTAAGAGAATAGTTGGGCAAAAACCCGTTAAAGAAAAACTGCTAAATATGTTGCAAGATGGCCGTGTGCCACATGCATTAATGTTTACAGGGCCAGAAGGAAGTGGTAATTTACCAGCGGCTTTTGCCTTTGTGCAATATTTGTTTTGTCAAAACAAACAACAAAATGATTCTTGTGGAGTATGTCCTTCTTGCTTAAAAGTTACCAAACTTAT
>JBBIUW010000030.1:0-12228 GCA_037440045.1 Sphingobacteriaceae bacterium | reverse complement strand
AGAGCTTGCTAATTATTGCTTATCGAAAGATATCAGATTTATTTACGCCTCTTCTGCAGCGACTTACGGAGATGGTTCTTTTGGTTTTGTGCAAAACAGTGATTTGTTGCATTTATCAGGGATTGATCAGGAAGATACCATCTTAATGATTTTTCCAGATGTGAAAGATGGAAAACATAAAGAGGTTTTGTTTATTAAAGAAACCAGCGATTTAATTGCTGTATGGGAAGGTGCTAAATTGACTAAAGAACAAGCAAAAGAAGCAAGTGGAATTGAGAATATTTACTGGCACCATGAGTTCGATAAAATATTTAAAGGCTTTGTATTTCAGGCAGAAAATATTTATTTAAATAGTAACGAACACACTCGCCGTTATATTGATATGGAAACTGCAGAAATGCGTTTCAATAAAAAAATAAAAGAACAATTTCCTCTTCATACTATTCAGCGTTCAGCACCAATTATGCACCGCATCCGCGCTATTAAACATCCGTTGGAGGTAGAAGCAATTCAACATGCTTGTAACATTACCGAAAAAGGCTTTCGTCGTTTATTAAACTTCGTAAAACCTGGTGTCATGGAATATGAAATTGAAGCAGAATTAATTCACGAATTTGTTCGTAACAGAAGCCGTGGTTTTGCGTACGGACCAATTGTAGCAAGCGGAGCAAACGCTTGTGTATTGCACTATGTAGAAAATAATAGAGCATGTAAAGATGGTGATGTAATTTTGTTAGACGTAGCTGCTGAATATGCAAATTACGCTAGTGACATGACGCGCGCTATTCCTGTAAACGGAAAATATACGCCTCGTCAAAAAGAAGTATATAACGCTGTATTACGCGTGATGAAAGCTGCTACAAAAATGCTAGTGGTTGGTAATACATTTGAAAAATACAACAAAGCAGTTGGTGATTTAATGACCGAAGAATTATTACAATTAGGTTTAATTAAATCGGATGAAGTAAAAAATCAAAATCCTGCTTGGCCTGCTTACAAAAAATATTTCATGCATGGCACTTCTCACTTCTTAGGATTAGATGTTCATGATGTTGGTTTTTTTGCAGAACCTATGCAAGCAGGCATGGTGTTTACATGCGAACCAGGTATTTATATCCCTGAAGAAGGTTTAGGTATTCGTTTAGAGAATAATATTTTAATTACTCCTACAGGAAATGATGATTTAATGAAAAACATTCCTTTGGAAGCTGATGAAATAGAGGCTCTAATGAATAAGTAATATTATCTTTTTGATAATCAGCATTTTAAGTCAAAAAATCATATCGAACGAGGTTACCTTTAGCCCCTTTAGGTATTAATGTAAACAAAAGACTTTATGTCGAAAGTAGCGTACACAGACCTTGAATTTATTGAAGGGCTCAAGCATAACAACGATGCGGTGTTACGTGCTTTATACAAAAAGTATTATAACCTCGTTCTTAAATATGTTGTAAATAATAGTGGTAATAGCGAAGCTGCTGCAGACATTTATCAGGAAACAATTATTGTGTTGTATGAAAATGTTCAAAAACCAACGTTTGAATTAAACTGCCAGTTACAAACTTTTATTTTTTCGATTGCAAAACGCCTTTGGTTAAAACAACTCCGAGGTAGTGGTCATGTTGCTCGTTTTAAAGAAGACGAAGAAAATGATGTAATAGATGTAAGTGATGAAATTACGGATCATCTAAAAAAAGAATCTGACATTGAGAAAATGAATGCTTGTATGGAAAACTTAGGCGAGCCTTGTAAAACACTATTAAAAGACTTTTATGTATATAAGTTAAGTATGGACGAAATATCTGAAAAATTTGGATATACCAACTCCGACAATGCTAAAACACAAAAGTATAAATGCTTACAACGATTGAAACGATATTTTTTTGAAAACTAGTATATAGAAAGGTAAAAGAGAGATGAGAGCTACAGATTTATTTGATAATTACATTTTTGGGACTTTAAGTACTGAAGAAAAAAACGAATTTGAAACACGATTAAAAACAGATTCGGAGTTTGCTGTTGCCTTTGAAAAACATAAAACCCTCATTGAAGGAATTAATCAACACGAACAACGCACGCATCTAAAACAAATTTTATCTACAATACACAAACAAGAGTTTGGTAACGATGCTAAAATTGTTTCGATTAAACCAGAAGAGAATTTCATTAAAAAACACGGAAAAACATTTGCAGTAGCGGCATCCGTTGCTGTTATCGCCGTTATAAGTACGGTTACTGTTTTAAGTACTGGTGGTTATTTATTAAAACAGCAGGGCAACGATATCACAGACTTAAAGCGCGATGTCACAGAATTAAAATATTCTCAAGACGCCATTATTGAAGGCATTACTGGTGCTACTAATAAGCGTTTAAAAAACTATGCTCCTGCTAATATCGAAGGAACTGGATTTGCTTTAAACACCAAAGGCTATTTTATTACAAGTTATCACATGGTAAAAAATGCAGACTCTGTATTTGTTACCAATAGCGTACTAGATCGCGCCTCTGCAAAATTAGTTGCTAGCGAACCCTCTTTAGACATTGCTATATATAAAATAGAAAATATTGACGCCATTAAAGATTTAACATTTCCTTTCTCTTTCAAAGACAACACTTCAGAAATCGGTGACAAAATATTTACTTTAGGCTACCCTCGCAGAGACGCTGTTTATGGAGAAGGTGCTTTAAGTTCAATGACTGGATTTAACAATGATACTACCATGTATCAAATTTCTATTCCTGTAAACCCAGGTAACAGTGGCGGACCTTTAATGGATGAACAAGGTAATATTATTGGAGTAATTCGTGGTAAACAAAGCTCTGCTGAAGGTACTGGATTTGCAATCAAATCTAATTTTATAAAACAAACAATTGATAAATTAGATAATGATTCCTTAAAAAAAGATTTGACTCTAGTAACAAAAAAATCTAACTTAAAGGGGTTGAAACGTAGCGAACAAATTAAAAAAATTCAACCATTTGTGTTTAACGTAATGGTTTACAAAAAATAACAATGATTATATCATTAAAAAACCCAAGCAATGCTTGGGTTTTTTGTTTTTATCCATTTTTCTTTTTCGCCTCTTCTTCTAAACGCAGCTCTTCTTCAATCTCTTTCTTACGTTGTTTTTCCATTTGCAAAGCCGCTTTTTCTCTCTTAATACGTTCTTTGTTTTGTAAAATATAGTTATCTCTCATACGAGATGCTTGAATGCCGCTAAAATAATCTTTTGTAGTTACAACTATCACACCGCTTGTTACATCACCATATTGTGCAGGGATTCCGCCTGTAATAACTGCTACATTTTCAACAGCTAATGCTGCAACTCCAGTAATATTAGGAGATTTAACACCATCAACAATATAAGCCGTAGCATCTCCTCTACCTCCTCTAATATGCAACTCTCCATCAGATCCCTGAGTGGCTTCAGAAGAAATATTAATTACCGCATCAACGATATTTCCTCTATCTACTGCCATGTGTAAAAAATCCTCTGCAGAAATCTCTTTAATATCCATAAATGTTTTGTCAACAACCGGTTTCACATATGCTATAATTTCAACTTCTTCAAATTTATTAACAGATACAGTTACGTCTAAATACGTTGTTTTTTCTGAACTCACTCTTACATCAGTTACCTTTTTAGATTGAGTTTCAACACTGGAAATAAACACATCATAACTCCCAGCGTTTAATGGTTTATAAGTATACATGCCTTTTTCATCTGTATCTGTTCCTCCAATTAAAATGCCTCCTTGTAAAATTTTAACCGTAGCGCCAAAAACAGGTTCGTTATCAGAATTTAATACTTGCCCTTTAATTGCTCCCATAGAGTTTTGCGAAAACACATTTAACCCACACATAACCAGTAAACCAGTAATGATAATTTGTTTTAGATTTTTCATAATTATTATTTTTAAAAATTAAACTTATTTATTCCGAATGCATTCTTTAACTTTAAGACGTGGGCATTTTTAGTTTCCATAAAAAATCTTCAAAAAAATTTTTTATGGAATGTTTTAACGCTTGCGTCTAATAACTAGATATGTGGCTTTTTAAGAAAAAAGAATATAGCAGCGATGAAGAACTACTGAAACACTACAAAAAAAGTGGTGATAAAGAATTGTTTGCTGATTTATTTAAAAAACACGTATCTGTTGTATATGGTACTTGCTTATTTTACTTACAAGATAAAAACGAAGCACAAGATGCCACTATGCAGTTATTTGAAAAACTATTACTAGATATTAATAATAGAGAGATAGATAATTTTAAAGGCTGGCTTAGTTTTGTAGTAAGAAATCACTGCATTTCATTAATTCGAAAAAATAAGTCGCAATCAAAGAACATCAAATCGTACTATGAGTTTGAATATGAAACACCTGATTTGGATCAAGAAGAAAAAATAAACACTATCGGCGAAGATGTGCTGCTAGAAAACATGAAAACATGTTTGCCAAATTTAAAAGAAAATCAACGTGTTTGTATTGAACTATTTTATTTAAAAAACAAAAGCTATCAAGATATTGCCAATGAAACCAATTATAGTTTAAACGAAATAAAAAGCTATATACAGAACGGCAAACGCAACTTAAAACTGTTGATTGAAGAACAAACCCGAATAAAAAATAAAAATGCTTAATCCAAACAACATATCTAAATACAATACTTTGTCTAAGGAACAAAAGCGTTTACTAGAAAAAGAAATGCAGGAAACTGATTTAAACTATCTATCTTCTATAGCGTTTGAACAATTTGCTGTTTCCTCTTCTGAAATAGAAAGTATTCATAAACTCATTGACAAAAAAGGAAAAGGAGGTGCTTCTACTTTTAATACTGTTTTTATTAGCGTGTTATGTGGTTTACTAATTGGAGTTTCTGTCTTCTTTGTGATTTTTCAAAAAAACAAAAATCACCCATCTGTTTACCAATCGTTAGAGGATAAGAAATCAAGCCAATCATTAAATAATTTAGTCTCATCTATCGATACTGTTTTTCCAAAAATTGAGTCTAAAGAAATAGAACATTATACTACAGAAGCAAATGTTGTTGAGCCAACAAATAATACAGATATTTTAGAAACACTTCCTAGCAAACCATTAAACTTTAATCTACCTGAAAAAGCGGAAGAAGAAGATATTATATACCAGTTTACTCCCAATGCTCCAGTTATATTTATTCATAACTTAAAAGTGACAAACTATCGTATGTATTATTTTAAAAATAATTATGCTATTGATTTAAATGTAAACACCGGTGTGGCAGCTCAATATGGCAGCAAAGCAGATATAGAAACAGCTTATTTAAATAAATCAAATTCCTATTTAGCGCATAAAATTATTAAAAAAGCTATGTATTATTTTAATACCAAAAGCATTTCTAATTGTATTGAAGAATTAACTATGTTATACGATTTTAATCATGATGATGCAAACGCTCAGTTTTATTTAGGAATGTGTTATTATCAAACAGGAAAATATGCTGTTGCTAAAAACTTTTTTCAAAAAAATTTAGATAATATTAATAATATCTTTCATCAAGAATCTGAATTTTACCAAGCACTTTGTTTGCAAAATTTAAAACAAACTGATGATGCTACAAAACAATTTCAAACCATAGTAAACAATAAAGGTTTTTATAGTTCAAGAGCTAAAGAAGTATTAGATAAACAGAATAAATAATGGAAAAAGGGATAAGATTAGATAGTTATTTGTGGGCTATACGTATGTATAAATCTCGTTCATTAGCCAGTGATGCCATTAAGGGAAATAAAGTAAAATTAAATGACGAAATAGTAAAAGCTGCGCATATTGTCAAAATTGGAGAACGCTATACTTTATCTTTTCCACAAGGAGTAAAAAAAATAATTGAGGTAACTGGAATTATTGAAAAACGTCAAAGCTATGAAATAGCGAAAGAAAATTATATTGATCACTCGCCTCCTGTTGAGAAATTAGAACGTATGCCATCTGTATTTTTTATGCCAAATATGCAAAGAGATAGAGGTACCGGAAGACCTACTAAAAAAGACAGAAGAGATATGGATAATTTTAGAAGTGAAAAAGGGTAGCAAATTGCCATTCATGGTCGGAAGATTTTTCTTCCGACTTTTTTATTTATACACTTAAGTTTGTTTGAATAAATGTCAACCTATCAGTTATATGGGAATTTAATCTTATGAATTTTGAGGATAATCAATATTCATATGTCATTATTTAAAGATCATAAAATAAGCGCAAGTCAATTATTAGCTTTTATTCCAGATGCCTTATTTTCGGGGCTATCCTCTGCCCCTAAGGTGGATTATTATACTAAGGTACTTCATGGAAAAAAGATGTTTTATCTTTTAATGTATGGCATCCTAGAAAACGAGAAGTTAAGTCAACGTACTCTAGAGGATACATTTAACGATCCTGTTTTTAAAACATTATTCAATCTCGACAAAGAAGAAAGGGTAGTTAGAAGCTCTATATCTGAAAGGTTGTCAAAAATAGATTCGGATTATTTTAAACAGATATACGAACGAGTTTATGAGCAATTTTCACTTTCCTATTCATCTGCAGAAAAGATAAAATATAACCTGATACGAGTTGACAGTACAATGATTAGTGAATCGGTTGGTAAGCTTATGGAGGGAATAGACAACAAGAGCGGAAAGAAATCAGTTAAGTATAGTGTTGCTTTTGATGGGTATTTACCTTGTTCTTTCGATGTGTTTACCAAGTCGACATACAGCAGCGAAGATATTGCTTTGCCTCAAGCCATTACGAATCATATAAAGAAAGAGAGCAATCATAAAAATATTTATGTTGTAGATAGAGGCCTGCAATCTACAAGAACAATGAAAACATTTACCCAGGACGCCATCCCATTTATTTGCAGATTAAAGGAGAATAGAAAATATGTAGAGATTAAATCTTTAATAAGAAAAAATCAAAATTTAGATTTAGGAGAATCGACGCTTATTAAAGATTGTAAAGTTCATCTCTATACAGGAGTGCCAATAAACAACAAAAGAGGCAACAAGCATTATAAAGAAATTTTAGTTGAAATACCGTTCCGTTTAGTTATTGCTCAAAGTAAATCAGAGGATAAGCAGTACTGGTTCTTAACTAATGAATTTAAACTCTCTGCTAAAGAAATAGCCCAAGCTTATAGAAGAAGATGGGATATTGAAGTGTTATTTAGATTCCTAAAGCAAGAGCTTAACCTAAGTCACTTAGTATCATTAAATAAAAATGGAATTACAGTATTGCTATATATGACAATGATTGTTGCTATGTTAGTTCTGGTTTATAAAAAGGAAAATAATTTGGGATATAAAACAGCTAAAAGAAGGTTAAGTATGGAAGTAAGAAATATTGCCCTTGCCATAATTATTGAAAAATGCGGAGGAAATCCAGCTCTATTATTTAAAACATAAAAATGGTCGGAATTTCTTCCGACCATGACTGCTATTTATAGCGGCTTTTTTTGTGATTATTTTTTCATTTCAATTTCAAATCCTTTGTTTTTCCAATCTCCAAATCCTTTTTCTAAGTTTACAACATGAGTAAAACCAAGTGTCTTCATTAGTTCAGCACATTCTCCACTTCTGCCTCCACCCGCACAATAAATTAGGTATGTTTTAGATTTGTCTAATTTTTTAATTGTTTCTTCAGCATTTTTTGCAAACCAATCTATTTGTGTTGCCCCTTTTATAAAGCCTTTTTTTGCAAGTTCGTCATCCGTTCGTAAATCAATTAAAACTGATTTTTTTTCATCAATAAGTTTTTTAAATGTTGCAGCATCAACGTTGTCGATTTTTGTTTGCGCAAAACTTATCATAGAAGTAAATAGCGCAAGTAGAGTGATGATTTTTTTCATAGGTCTTTTATTTAAAGGTTAAGAGCCAATCAATGGCTTTTTGTTTATTATCAAACATTTTCATTTTAATGGTTTGATGGTGAGTGAATTTAATAATAAAATTAATAATTATGCGATGTGCTAGAGTTTTAACAATTACTGCGGTTGCCTTTGTTATCTCATTTGACTCGGGTTTTTCTCCAAATTCTCTTGCTTCTTTTGAAATAGAACAATCATTGCCAATTTCTACTAGAATCAAATGTTTATTTATTCCGTCATATTTTGAATTAATAAGATCAAACTGTTTTTTTGAATCTTCTAATTCTATATGTAAACCATCTTTAAGTTTAATATATGTAATTCCATTTTCCCAAAACTCAATAACGGCTGCTCGTTGTTGGTATGATTCTGAAATATGATATTCCATAAAATGTATTAAAATGCAAATTTGAATTAGTTATTTTTTCTTTTTATTAAAGCCATATAAAAACCATCAAATCCTTCGCTCGGTAAAATAGTTTTGTCTTTTATGAATTCAAAATCTGTATTATTTGCTAAAAACTCATCAACTTGTTTTCGGTTTTCGCTAGGTAAAACACTGCAAGTAGAGTAGACTAATTGTCCACCTTTTTTAGTCATCATGGCATATTCACTTAAAATTTTTCTCTGAATATCTTTAGTACGTTCAATAAATTCAGGATTTAATTTCCATTTAGCATCTGGGTTGCGTTTAATAACTCCTGTTCCGCTACATGGAACATCTAACAAAACTCTATCAGCAGTGTTTTCTAAACGCTTAATAGTTTTACTACCTTCAATTAAACGAGGCTCTATGTTACTGGCAGTTGCTCTGCGTGCTCGTTTTTTTAATTCATCCAATTTCCATTGGGTTACATCCATCGAAATAATTCGACCTTTATTTTGCATAAGCGCTGCAATGTGCAAGGTTTTACCTCCTCCTCCTGCACAAGCATCAATTACGCGCATGCCAGGCTCTACACCTAAAAACTCTGATATAGCTTGAGAGCCAGCATCTTGTAATTCAAATAAACCTAGTTTAAATAATGAATTTGAAAACAAATTTTGACGTTTATTTAAAATTAAGGCATCATCGTAACCATCCAAAAAATCAACTTCAATTTCTTGTTCAGCTAAATGTTGTTTTAAAATATTTTTTTTAGTTTTTAAAGTATTCACACGTAACACAACTTCTGCCTGTTCATTTAATGCTTTAGCTTCTTTTTCCCAAACGGCGCCACCTAATTCACTTTCACATAAATTCCAAAGCCAGTCTGGATAAGACTGAAGTATTTTTTGATCTTTAATCGCTTTGTAGTTATCTAAAATTGTTTTTTGGTTAAGATTTTTAAAGTCTCGTTCATCGGGCATTGGTAAATGTCTTACAATAAAATATGTACCTAATATTTCCCAAAATCCATCTTGAGTGTTGGCTAAATGACTTAACAAACGATAATTTCTAACAATATCATAAGTTGTTTCTGCAATAAATCGTCTGTCTCTGCTACCAAACTTTGGATTTTCTTTTAATGTTTTTTCAATAACCTTGTCAGCATACTTGTTTTCTATAAAGATGGTATTTAACGCATTTACTATAGCCTGCAATAAAACACGATGAGGTTTTGCCTGTTTGATGATTTTTTTACCCATGAACCCAAAAAGTTTAGGTCTCGAAGTTACTTTATTTTTTTTTATATTTACCTATTACCAAACATAGAAACTATGACTAAATTTTTGCTATCATTTGTATTATTTACTACAGTGTTATTTGCTCAAAATAAAAAACATATTTTGCTAAAAAACGCTGTTGCTCATATTGGCAACGGGCAGGTGCTCGAAAATAGTTTCATTTCCATTAAAGATGGAAAAATTGACATGGTAGCTGATGCAAGATTAATTAAGATTGATATAGCGCAGTTTGACACAACTATTGATTTGTATGGAAAGCATGTTTATCCAGGCTTAATTGCCCCTAATTGCATTTTGGGTTTGCAAGAGGCAGAAGCTGTTCGTCAAACAAGCGATTACGCTGAAGTTGGAGAATATAATCCTCATGTAAGAAGTTTAATTGCATACAATGCAGAGAGTAAAATTTTAGAAACTGTAAAAACTAATGGAGTGTTATATACACAGTCTACACCACGCTATGGGGTTGTTAGTGGTATGTCGTCTGTTTTAGCTACTGATGGTTGGAACTGGGAAGATGCTGTTATAAAAGCAGATGATGGTGTTCATGTTAATTTTCCTCATACTATTCAAAAACACGGTTGGTGGGCTGAGCCACAACCAAGCGAGAAAAACAATAAATACACCGAACAGGTAAATGAGTTGAATACATTTTTTGAAAATGCTTTTGCGTATTATAACACATCGAATGTTGCAGAAAAAAACTTACGTTTTGAAGCCATGAAAGGGATTTTTGATGGAACTAAGAATTTATACATTCATGCTGATTATGTGAAAGATATTATTGGAGCTATTAATTTTTCTAAGAAGTTCAAGATTAAAAAAATGGTTTTAGTTGGTGGTAAAGACAGCTATAAGATTACAAAGATGTTAAAAGAAAATAATGTAGCCGTGATGTTGAATCGCTTACACGACCTGCCTGATTTACCTGAAGCCGACGTAGATTTATTGTATAAATTGCCATACTTGTTGCAAAAAGACTCAGTGATGTTTTGCTTACAAAACCAAGGAGATATGGAAGCAATGAATGCTAGAAATATTGCCTTTTTAGCAGGAACGGCAGCGGCTTATGGATTAACAAAAGAGCAGGCTTTGCAAAGTATTACTTTAAATTCAGCAAAAATATTAGGTATAGATAACTTAGTAGGTAGTATTGAAACTGGAAAACTTGCCTCTATTATTGTTTCTGAAGGTGATATTTTAGATATGAAAACTAATAAAATTATTTTAGCATTCATAAATGGACGCCAGTTGAATCTTACTAATTTTCAAACTGATTTATATAGAAAGTATTCTAATAAATTAGGAATTAAAGAATAGATAAGTCTGATTTGTTGGGTTTCTTCTTCGCTCAGCCAATAAAATATGACACAGTTACTCAGAGCGAAGTCGATAAGCATTAACGGAATGATTATTAAATCAAATCTTATAGATATTGTAGCTAAAGAAATTTATGCTGCAGAACTTACTATTGTAAACAATAAAATAAGTTCTATTAAAAAAATTAGTGAAGTTTGTAGTACGTATATTTTACCTGGATTTATAGATGCGCATGTGCATATTGAAAGTAGTATGCTTGTGCCAACCGAATTTGCACGATTAGCTGTGATACATGGCACAGTTGGTACAATTTCAGATCCTCATGAAATTGCAAATGTATTGGGGATAAATGGTGTTAACTACATGATAGATAATGCAAAGCAAGTTCCTTTCTATTTTTATTTTGGAGCACCATCATGTGTGCCAGCTACTGGATTTGAAACTGCTGGAGCCATTATTGATTCAAAAGGAATAGATGAATTATTATCTCGTGAAGAAATTGTGTACTTGGCTGAGATGATGAATTTTCCTGGAGTGATTTATAAAGACGAAGAAGTTTTAAGGAAAATAGCTTCAGCAAAAAAACATGGGAAACCTATTGATGGTCATGCTCCTGGATTAATGGGAAATGAAATGAAAATTTATTTCGATGCAGGAATTACAACTGACCATGAGTGTTTTAAATTTGACGAAGCTCTAGAAAAATTAAAACACGGGGTTAAAGTTTTAATCAGAGAAGGGAGTGCTGCTAAAAATTTTGAAACATTGATTCCTTTGTTAAAAGATTATCCAGAACAAATCATGTTTTGTTGTGATGACAAACATCCTGATAACTTAATAGAAGGACACATTAATCAGCATGTAAAAAGAGCTTTAGAAAAAGGACATGATTTGTTTGATGTACTAAGAGCTGCTTCTTATAATGTAGTGAAGCATTATAATTTGCCTATTGGTCAATTGCAAATAGGAGATACAGCTGATTTTATCGAAATTGATAACCTTCAAGATTTTAATATTTTAAAAACATATATTAAAGGAAATGTTGTTGCTGAAAAAGGAATTTCTTTTATTCCAGTATTAGATTCACCTATCGTCAATAATTTTAATTGTAGTTTAAAAAAATCAGATGATTTTAAATTAAAAAATCATAGCGACAAAATTAGAGTAATTGAATGTTTAGACGGGCAATTGATTACGAATGAATTAAGTGAGGCGTCTCATTCAGTAAACGGATTTGAAGAATCGAATCTTGAAAAAGATATTTTAAAAATAGCTGTAGTAAATCGCTACAGTGATGCTCCAATAGCTACAGCGTTTATAAAAAATGTTGGATTAAAGCATGGCGCTGTAGCCAGTTG
>JBBIUW010000029.1:0-12283 GCA_037440045.1 Sphingobacteriaceae bacterium | reverse complement strand
CGCCAACATAAACCCATTTATTCACTTAAATTGCTCGATAATATAAGGTAATGCACCACTTTCGTTTTTAGCAGTCCATTTTAATACACCTGCGGCATTAATATTCATGCTCACCACTTCAAATGTAGGACGTGGCTTTAAAACTTCTGGATTTAACACTACTGGAGTACAATCACTTTTATGACTGATTTCAATAACTACTTTTTGACCTGGCTTAATATTCATTGCTGCCAAATCAATTTCAAATGCTGATGAATTAACCTCATCAGTTGTAATTTTACCATTCACTTTAATTTCTGTAGCACAAAAACCCACTCCATTAGAACCAAAAGAGTTTTGAATGTAAATATTTTTATTTTGAAATTTACCTTCTACAACTAATACACTTGCTTTTGAAATAATCGAAAATGTAAGTACAGAAAAGATAAAAAAAGCTTTTTTCATTTAAATATGATGTTTTTAATAGTATTTAATGAGTAAAACAGAGTTATTACTGAGCAAAATTATGAAAAAAAACATCAGGTATTACATACGATGACGCATTTTAACATATAATACCAACAACAATAGGACCAGAATTGTAATCATAAGGATTTTAGAAGCGCCTTTAAAGTGGATTTTATTCGTAAAACTGTCTTTTTTATAAGACCATAGCATGGCTATGACGAAAACCACCAAAAAACTGGCCGCAAATATCATTTTTCCTGTTGTCAACATCTTTTCATTTAAATTTGGGCGCAATTTATAATTTTACAGGCAATTGATGAGAAAAATTATTGCCATTTTTATAGTTTGTTTTGCACTTCAAGCTTATGGAAGTAAAATTTCTGATGCTTATGAGGCACTTTCTGTATTTGATTATTTCAAGGCTAAGCAATTATTTTACAAAAGTCAGGCAAAATTCCCAAATGAATCCTCTTTTGGATTAGCAACTATTTATTACCGAACCGATAATCCATTTTCAAATATTGATAGTGCTGCAAAATATATTTCGCTATGTATTTCAAAATACAAAGATACCGTATCTTATTTTTCCTATCATATTAATCAAGAATCTATAGCAACGCTGGCATATAAAATAAGCTCAAAAGGGTTTGATACGTATTGTAATAATCATTCAATTAAAGATTTAAATTATTTTTTATCAAATTTTTATTTTTCTAATGAGCAATTATTAAATAAAGCTTATAACATCAGAGATGCTATTCTTTTAGAAAATGCATCTAAAAATCAATCAAGTGATAGTATCGCAAACTTTTTATTAAAATACCCCGAAAGCAATTTATACCGTCAAGCTCAACTATTATTTTATGATTTTCAGTACAAAGAAAAAACGCCAACAAAATCTCTACACGAACTGCAAATTTTCATAACACATTATCTTTCAAACCCCAATATTACTGATGCTGAACAAAAACTATTTAATCTTACTCAACAACTTCATTCAACTGATAGTGTATATAATTTTATAAAACATTACAGTACCTCACTAACTCAAGAAGCTGCATGGAAATTATTATATAGCCTTTCTGTAAATAATTATAGTAAAGAAGAATTAACCGCTTTTTTAAATAAATATCCTGATTATCCATACAACGAAACCGTTCTAAAAGAAATTGCCTTGTCTCAAAATGTTTTGATACCGTTAAAATATATAAATGACAAATATGGTTTTATTGACACTTTAGGTAATTGGATAATTGCTCCACAATACGACGATGCAAACGAATTTAAAGAAGGATTTGCAGCTGTTTGCAAAAACGATAGCTGTTTCTACATTAACAAAGAAGGACGTAAAACATCGGAATATTTTTTTGATGAAACAGAAAGCTACAAAGACGGAATTGCCATTGTAAAAAAAGCCAGTTTATATTATTTAATTAATCGATCGGGGCAATTCATTTCAAAGGGATATCAGGATATAAATGAACAGCACGACAGGTTATTTGTATGCAAACAAAATAATTTATACGGCGCTATTGATTTAAAAGGAGATATAGTCATACCTTTTACATATCATAAATTAGGAAATTTTAAAAACAGATTTGCTTATTATCTATCAACCCAATATGGATTGGTAGATGTAAATAATAGAGCATTAGAAGCGCAATGGGATTGGGTATCGGATGTTGACTCAAACTCCATTGCCATTGTAAAAAAGAAAAATCAGTTTGGATTAATTAATATAAACGAACAAATTTTACTTGCTTGCGAATATGATTATGTTACTCATTGTAAAGATGAAATTTATTTAGTTGTTAAAAATGGATTATATGGTTTTTACAATATCGAAGAAAAATGTTTTGTGACTTCTGTAACATACAACTACAATGCCTCTTTTGATTCAAAATATTACACAAATGGCAAATACTTTAAATTGATTGAAGATGAGGAGGTAGCTTTAGTTGATGCCAATGGCAGACATAGCATTAATTTTGGAACATACACCAACTTGTTTTTTGCTCAATGTGACATTATCCGCATTCAAAAAAATAACAAATATGGTTTTGTTGATCGGAAATTAAAATTAGTAACTCCAGTTGAATTTGAAAAAGCAACTGATTATAAAAATAATTTGGCAATAGTTACTAAAGCAAAAAACAACATGATTATTGATAAAACGGGAAAAGCAATTTACAGTATCAAAAACGCCGAAATCACTGAATTTGGCATTAACCTGTTTACCGTAAAGCAGAATGATTTAGTTGGCCTTATTAACAGCGAAGGAAAAGTTTTATTAAATATCGAATTTGAAAACATTGAGTTAATTTACAAAGATTTATTTGTGTGTTTAAAAAACGACGAATACTTTCTATATCATTTAAAAACGCAAGTACTTAAAAAGCTATAATTACTTTTTTAAAACCGGGAACATAATTGTAAATATGGTTCCTTGGTTTACTTCCGTATCAAAGGTTATTGTACCATTAAATGAAACTACAGAATTTTTAACCATAGCCAATCCTAAACCAGTACCGGTAGTTTTAGTTGTAAAGTTAGGAGTAAACAATTTTGGTTTTATGTCTTCAGAAATACCACAACCATTATCTTTTACCTTAATAGTAATGGTTGTTTGAGACGCGTAAGCAATAATTTCAATTTTACCTTTTCGCGTATCAGGGATTGACTGCTCTGCGTTTTTTAATAGGTTTGTAAATATCCTCAAACACTGTTCTTTATCTGCCATAACAAATAAAGAATTAGTGGCAGATAAAATAATTTCGCAATCAGTATTTTGCTGAAATAAATTGGTAACACTTTGTAACACGTCAAACAAATTAACTACTTCTAAATTGGCATTAGGAAGTTTTGCGAAATTTGAAAACTCTGTGGCAATGTGAGACAATGTATCTATTTGCTCTATTAATATTTGTGAAACTTTATTAACGCGTTCGTTAATATCATCAGGATGAGTTTCTACAACACGTTGTAAGTGCTGTATATTTAATTTCATAGGAGTTAGTGGGTTTTTAATTTCATGAGCAACTTGTTTCGCCATTTCTCTCCACGCGCTTTCTCTTTCCGACTGAGCCAATAATTCGGAGCTCTTTTCAAGTTTAACAAGCATGTTATTATACTCTGTAACTAAATTTCCAATTTCATCGTTAGATTTCCATTGAAGCGCCTCATTATGTTTTCCAAACTGAATATTAGAAATTTGTTGTTTAATAATTCGCAAAGGCTTAGTTAACAAATTAGACACTAACAACGCAATTAAGGTAGTTATCACAAACAAGATAGTGTAAATATTTATTAATGTGGTTAAATACGCGGTTAGTTCTTTTTCCAAATCTTTTTGGCGAGAGAAATAAGGTAAATTTAAATACCCCAGTAACTTATCGTTTTTGCTGTAAAAAGGTATGTATGCCGATAAATATTTAAGTGAACCTATATTTTCTTTTTGGGTATAATTTGCTTTAATACTTTTTGTAAAACTCATAAAAGCAAATGGATTCATAAAACGCGATACCAAACCTTGATCGTAAATAGCTGGCTGAGAAGTTGCATATAAAAAGCCTTGTTTGTTAAATAACGAAATATCACTACCAAACAATTGCGATAAACGCTTCAGCCTATACGATGTGGCATCTTTATAAGGAGCATCTAAGGATTCTTGTAGTCCAATGTTTTGCTGCAGTTCTCTTAAAACAGACTGTGATTTTGAAATTAAATCTTTTTCATTTTTTAATTCAAACTGAGTATTAACAACCCAAATAGTTCCAATTACAACTCCTGCTAAAGATAATACGACAATAGACACCAATATAAATTGAATACGATTATTTAAAGAATTAAATCGCTGACTTCTTTTCACCACAATTGCATTAAACCAAACTACACTTAATACAAGTAATGAAAAGAAAATAAATAAATATGAATTAGATGTAAAACGTCCCCATAAACCAAACTCTTTATCTGTAATAACAATCGTTATATTTTTTTTGGGTTGATATAAAAAGTGCTCGTAACCATCATGTGTAGACGATCTAAATAAATGATTATTAATAAACAAAGGATATTGATACTCTCCGAAAGTGTTTAATAATTTATTTGATTCGTATACAGCATACGAAATATGCTTAGACTCTAGTTTATTTTCTAAAGACTTATCTAATAACAAATCAGGAAAAGCACCAAGATTTACGGCTAATTTTGGTTCTAATTGAATATATAAATGAAATGCTTTATCTGGATTTTTGTTAATGTCTTCAATTTCGATTTTGGCAATATATCTAATAGACTTCTTTTCTTTATCAATAAAGTATAAATCATCACATATCGTTTGAAAACCATCTTTTTCAATTTGCTGTTTAAAATAATCTTCATTTAAAAAAACAGGATTTAAATGCACAAAAACTGGCGTACAATCATTTTTAAATAACGACATAATTATTTCATATCGTTCAAAATATCCCGTAAAATGTCGCTGTCTTAAACTTTGTTCAATTTGCTCACTACTTAATGGCAACAAAGAGAGCAAATTTTTTAATTGTACATCTTTTCTAATTGTAGATGCTATCTTCGTAAATTCATTCTCAGCAACAACATCTTGTCTATCTGTTAAACTTAATGAAATAGCCTCAAATGTTTGACGTTTATTAACCTGTTCATACTTGCTAAATAGCGATGATACAACAAACGTGCTTATTAAAACAATTAACCCTGTATTAATAAAATTATAAGAGGCCTTAAATTTTCTTAAGAAAAAAGAGGCTAATACAAATAGTACTGGCCATAAATATTCCAAGTAACTCAAATGTTTTATTTCACAAAATATAACAACGCCTACCAAAACAAAACATGCGAAAATGATTGTTAACAGTGTAAAAAAACCAATTTGCAACAACATACTTATGAGTTTCTCTAAACATAAATAAAATGCAAAAAACAATAATCCTATAGATAAAAGTGCAAGTAAACTATATAAAGTAAAACTAAAAAGCTCATTGATATTATATGAAATGGTAGAGTTGTTAACCAAACTATAAATCAGTAAATGAATTTGTAATGAAAACAAAACTATAATAGCTACTGACAAACAAATAACTGCTGTCATCATCAATTTATGAGTCTTATCAATGTTAAAGTGAATTTTATAAATAAGAATGGATATAAAGAAAATGACACCACTATTTATAATCACATCACCTAGATATGAAAAATAAAATGAAGAGGCATCTGCAAATAACTTAGAATCATATAAACTTGTATCATAAAAAACTTCAGGAATTTTAAAGTAAATCATTAAAGTTCTCACTAGGATAGTAGCTGTTCCAAAAACAATTAAAAACCAAAACTCTTGTTTTATAAGGTGTTTTAAAAGTAAATAAAGTGATACTAAAAAAAGCAAGCAAGCAAGTACATAAAAGAAAGATGAATAAACAATTAACTGATTGCTTATATACAAACCATCTGTGCGGTAAATTTCAAATAAAGGAGGGCCAAATTTAGAAGTTACGGCATGCTTCAAAAAATTAACAGGCGACACTAATTTTGTATTTTCAGGCAACCTTAACCAATCACTAAAATTGTTATTCAAATACTTATTTTCAAAATCGTACTCTTTTTTAATTGAAATTAAAGCTACAAGTGTATAGTTTTGATCAACCTTGTCTTTATACTTTATATATTCATACCAACCATTTCTTATTTTTATAAGCTGTACATTGGTTTCGTTGGTGTAGGCAAATAAATCAACTGCTGGCTCATTATCCGACCAAAAGCACAAACTATCATTTTGATATACATACACCGCAATTCCCTCACTATTATATAACTGCTCAATGGTATTTTGATATTTAACAAATAAATCTTTTGGCTTCATGTTTTTTAAAGCACTGGCCAATTCATCTAAACTAGATTTAGCAATTGTTTCTTTTTGATGAAGGTTATCCTGAGCTCTTTTGGCTAAGTCTTCAGTAGTTAAATTTTTGCTTTCAAATATGAAATAGCCAATAAAAGCACATAGAAGCGCGCCTAAAAAAATGACATATAGTTTTAAGGGCAATTTTTTCATTTGGTTGATAAGGCAATTTACTGTTTTTTAACTAATTTTTTAATTCTAAAAATCATTTTTTTGAAGTTTTAAGTATATTTGTATAATAACACCTTATTTTATTATGGCTAAACAAACTACGAGTTCAAAACAACCTACATTTAACGAGTTAAAGAATACTTTCCATTTCTTTCCTTTTAAAAACCAAACAACTCCTTTTATAGTAATTATTTTATTAGGTTTAATTTTTAACTTAACCTCTTTGCATAATGAATATGCCTTAGATGATGGTATTATTATTCATCAAAACGACCACGTAATTAAAGGCATTAAAGGTATTAAAGACATTATGACTAAAGATGGCCTACGAAAGTTTTTATCGTAGAATGAATGCAACTGATCAGTTAGCTGGAGGTCGTTACCGTCCATTATCTGTTGTGAGTTTTGCTATTGAACAAGAATTTATTGGCGCATACCCCAAAGACGGGCTTTATCCTGCTCAGTGCTGGGACACAAATGGCAACAAAGTGAATGATGTAGAAGAAGACACAAATGATGACGGTGTTTTTAACGAGGTAGATTGTCAGGTAAAAGGTGCATCGTTACGTCACTTTGTAAATATCATTTCATTAATTATTGGTGTGATGTTATTATACTTGTTTTTCAGAAACTATATCTTTAAAAACTACCATGATTTAGCATTTTTAGCTGCTTTATTATTTTTAATGCATCCTATTCACTCCGAAGCAATTGCAAACGTAAAAAGTAGAGATGAGTTGTTTTCATTGATATTTATATCCTTAACTTTTTTCTATTCGTTTAAATATATGGAAGAAAAAAGTAACAAAAATTTATTTTGGGCTGCCTTTAACTTCTTATTAGCCTTATTATCAAAAGAATATGCTGTAGTATTAGTTGTTTTAATTCCGGTTGCATTTTATGTATTTGATCAAATAGATTTTGACCCAAAAACATTCATGAAATCAAAAGAATTTAAACAAGCTGTTTTTGTATTTGGAGCATTTTTCGTTTGCGCTATTTTAATGCTAATGGTTAAGCGTAACTCCGACATTCATATTCAACCAGGACAAAAAGCTACAACATCATATTGGCTATTCCCATTTGTTTATTTAATAGTAGGGGTTGGCTTAATAGCCTCAAAAATCAAAACTAAGTTTGCTACATTAATGAGTTGGCATTTCTTTATCATGTTGTTTTATTTAGGAATGCGTTTAGTTGCCGTAAAATTAAAACCAGGTGTACCAGATACTGAGATTTTAAACAACCCTTATTTATTAGCTTCTCAACATGAGCAATGGGCAACTAAGGTATATGTATTATTAAAATACTTTACATTATGTTGGTTCCCACATCCATTATCATCAGATTATTCATTCAATACTATTCAATTCCGCACATTTGCAAGTTGGGATACGTTATTATCATTAGTATTGCATTTAGGCTTAATGTATGCTGGCTTTAAATTAATTTTAAAGAAACATATTTTAGGATTTGCCATTGCAGTGTACTTCGCGTTCTTGTTAATGATTGGAAATATCTTAATGGATATTGGTGCAACAATGGGCGAACGTTTATTATTTCACTCAACTATTGGATTTGTAATTGCATTGGCGTGGTTAATTTTAAAAGGTGCAGAAAAAATACCAGGAGCACTCATGACAAAACGCGTCGTATTATTCTCAGTATTAGGTATCATGACTTTCTTATACGGTTGCAAAACTTGGGAACGTAACTGGGATTGGAAAAATGATATTACCTTATTCTTAAAAGATGTTGAAACAGTTCCAAACTCAGTATTGGTATTAGGAAATGCAGGGGCTCGTTATATTGACTTATCCGATACTAAAAACTTTGTGGCTCACCGCGAAGAGTCATTAGAAAAAGGAATTAAATACTTAAAACATGCTATTGAATTGCATCCTCGCTACGTAAATGGTTACTTAAATTTAGGTTTAGGTAGTTATAAATTACACCGAGATAGAGACGCCTTATTTTATTGGAAACAAGCCGAATATTTGTACCCAAATAACCCGTACTTAAGAAACTATTATATTGTAATGTATAATGATTTATTAAACAGAGGTTTTCAAAAAGCACAACGCGGTCAAGTAGATAGTGCTATTTACGAGTTAAGAAAAACAATTATTTTAGATAAGTTAAACCCTGAAGGATTTTTTAATTTAGGAGCTGCTTATTATCAAAATAAACAATATGATAAAGCAAAATACTATTGGGAACAATGTTTGAAAATAAAACCAGATCATGCTCAAGCCAAATCAGGTTTATCAACTATTGTAACGGTTACTGTACCAGCACAACCAACAGCTAAAAAGTAGATTATAAGAAAAGGCGAGAAAATGTTTCTCGCCTTTTTTGTAAATAAACTTTTATAAGTATCAAAGTTTAAATAAAACTAAATGACATTAAATACTTTATGACATTAACAAAGAAAAGACTTTTAATTGACATGGACGGTGTTCTTTCCGACATATATAGTCAATTTATAAAATACGAATCTAACGATATAGGACTGACACAATCATTAAAAGATTTAACAGGAAAACCTGAACGAGAAGCATTCATTTATCATGACAAATACATTAATTCAGAAAATTTCTTTTATTCAGCACTCCCAATACAAGGTAGTATAGAAGCAGTACATAGGTTAAATGATGTATATAATATATATATTGTTTCTTCTGCTATTCAATTTCCACAAAGTTTACTGGAAAAAATAAATTGGCTAAAAAAACATTTTCCATTTTTATCCTGGGAACAAATTGTTTTTTGTGGAACTAAAGATATTGTTTATGGAGACCTTATGATTGACGACCATTTTAAAAACCTGGACACTTTTCAAGGTCAAACATTTCTTTTCACACAACCGCATAACGCAAATAAACCAGCAGACAATCATATACGTGTTAATAATTGGAAAGAAATTGAAAACATTCTTCTTTAAACAACTCTAATACCTACTAAACTCACGTCATCAACTTGCTCATGGTGATGTTTCCAATTAGTAAATGCGGTTTCTAAAGCTACTTTCTGGTCTTCCATCGGTAACTTAGAGTTTCTTATGAGCGAATCTATCAAAGGTTTGTATTTATATTTTTTACCTTTAGGTCCGCCAAACTGGTCAGCATAGCCATCTGTACTTAAAAAGATAATATCTCCTTTTTGCAATTCAATACTTGTACAAGAAAAAGGTTTATCTTCTTCCAAATACGTTCCAATTGGCATTTTATCAGCCTTATACTCTAGCAACTCTTCTCCTCTCAATAACCACAATGGATTATTAGCTCCAGCAAATTCAAGTGTGTTATCAATTTTATTCCAAACACACAAACTAATATCCATTCCGTCTTTTTGTTGAGTACCGCCTTTTTGTTCTAGTGCATGAATAATTTTAGCACGAAGTTTATTTAAGATTTCATCTGCTTTAAATATTTTATTTTCCACAACAATTTCATTTAAAAAACTATTACCCAACATACTCATAAAACCACCTGGAACTCCATGTCCTGTGCAATCTGCTAATGCAAAAATTGAACGGTTGTTTGGTGTGTTATATGCCCAGTAAAAATCACCACTCACAATATCTTTTGGTTTAAATAATATAAAATGTTCTTTTGATATTTTTTGCCAAATGTCTTCACCAGTTAAAACAGCTTGCTGAATTCGTTTAGCGTAATTGATACTATCAATAATTTCTTTTTGTTTTTCTTCTACCAAATTTTTTTGATGAGTAATTTCTTCATTTTTCAATTCCACTTCTATCTTTTGATTTTCGATGATAATGTTAGCCTTTTTTGCTTTTTTAAAATTCTTAAATGCAATAAATCCAAATACTGAAATTATTATTGCAGTTATAATTGTTAACAATAAAACTATTTGTTGTTGTTGTTTTTCCGCATTTCTAATAGCATCTTTTTTATCCTGTTCTGCCTTTAATTCAATCTCTTTCTTATTATACTCAATTTGATATTGGCTTTTAATTATTGCTTTTTGAGACGCCACATTATTTAAACTATCAGAAACAACTTGCATTTCGTGTAAATATGAGTATGCTAAATCAAAATGGCCAAGTTTATAATGAACTGCACTTAATCTTTCAGAAGCATCTCTAATAAGTTCAGGATATGAAAGTTGTTTTGCAAACTGATAAGACGAATCTCCAAAAGCTAAAGCTTTTTTAAAATCATTTTTGTAAATATAATAACCTGAAACTAACTCATATACCTTTGATTTTATTTGTAAATCAGAGGATAACATAGCATTAGATAATGATTTAACAACATATTTTTCAAACATAGATTTATCTAAATTCTCATAAGCATTAGAGAGCCTAACATAAATTAGAGCTGTTTTACTATAATTATGATCTTTTTCGTATATGTTTGCAGCTTTCTGATAATAATCAATGCCTTTTAATAGATTATTCCGTTTGACGTTAATTACACCTAGTTGATTATAAGCATTTGCAACTACCAATTTTTGGTCGGTTTTAATAGCATTCACTAACGCTTTTTGAAAAAATTCTTCTGCCTTATCTAAATCATTATTTTTAAAATAAATATCCCCCAAGTTTATATACACACTAGTTAGTCCGAGAGATAAATTATATTTTTGAAAATAGTTACCTGCCTCCGTGTACAACTCAACTGCTTTAGTAATATTACCTTCATGCTGATATAAATATGCTAAATTATTAATTTCAACACCTATGCCTCCACTATTCTTAATCTCTTTAAACATTTCATAAGACTGAGCATAATATTTTTTTGCTGCCTCTAAATCATTTTTTATATACTGAGCCTCATACCCTAAATTATTAACTGCACAAGCATTATAAAATACATTCAAGCTATCTTTTTTGTTTAAACTATATTGATATAAAAATTGATTGTAGCGAGTCCATAGGTATTCATTAGTAAGACCTTCGGAAAAAAGACGTAAATAATAAAGTTTAACGGTATCGTTTTTAGAAGAATGATACAACTTTAAAATAGAATCGACATCATGTTTATCTGAAGGATCAAAAACAAAATCAGACTTAATATCAATCAAATAAAAAGCCCTATCATACTTTTGTTGAGCATTAACATAATTTGATATTACAAACAGAAATATTGATAGTAGTAAATAAAAATGTTTCATACTATAAAATTAATCATTTAGCACAAACAAAAAAGAAACCAATTAGGTTTCTTTTTTGTTTTACAGTTAAAAATCAAAACTTATGCGTAAGATGCTGATGCAGCTCCACTAGAAGGACCGCCTTTAGTATTAGACACTGAAGAAACAGCCGCACTAATAACTGCCCCCCCTGGTAATGCGCCTCCAACTATATCAGCTCCACCAGCCACTTTCTCTAATTGATTTTTTTCTAATTTTTCAACGTTTGCTTTTGCAACTGTTTTGCTTTCTTTTTTGAAGATGTTTTTAATTTTCATTTTGTTTAATTTTAAGTTTATTATCTATAACTATAGTATTAATACTATCTTACATTATTAATTGAATTTTTCACTGTATCATGTTTTGTTTTCAAAACACTATCTGCAGAAGCATCAGTTGCAGCTGTATCATCCGCGCCACCTATCACTTTTGCTAATTGATTTTTTTCTAATGTTTCAACGTTTGCTTTTGCAACTGTTTTGTTTTCTTTTTTGAAGATGTTTAATAATTTCATGATCTTAGCTTTATTGTTAATCTTAGTTTCTTGGTTTTTCGGCTGTTTGGGTTTGGGCAGGACTTGTTTCCTTA